>JAFRIG010000021.1 GCA_017432895.1 Erysipelotrichaceae bacterium
CCACACGGTATTTCTACCAAGGGATTTTAAGTCCCTCGCGTCTACCATTCCGCCACATCCCCATTGCTGGAGGTTCCTACCAGATTCGAACCGGTGATCACAGAGTTGCAGTCTATTGCCTTACCACTTGGCTAAGGAACCATGTGTGAATAATATTCCGTGCCTTATAATTCTAACAATTATGCTTTAAAAATGCAATAATAAAAATTTTCATTGGATTTTCTTTTAGTACCATCTTTGATATAATTTTTGTATAGTGAGAATTTGGAGGTTTCCAATGAATTTTTTTGGCGGGAAAAAGAATGACAATGAAAAATACGACCAGACCCTGGGCGTAGAAGAACTTGATCAGCTCATTGCAGAGAAAGAGGAACAGATCGAAGAACTGAATGCTTCGATCGCACAGACGGATAAAAAGATAAGTGATGCGAAAGAAAGCTTCGATAAGAAGATCGCTGCTTTGAATGCGAAGCAGGATGCTTTTTATGAGGAGCTGGAAAAGAAAAACAAAAAGACCGCCAAAGAACTGGAGAAACTGGAAAAGAAACAGGAAGAATTCAAGGCCCTCCATGATACCCAAAATGCCGAGATCAACGCTAAAATAAGCGATCTCAGGAATAAAAAGAAAGTTCTGATCCAAAGTGAGAATGAGGAAGAGGAAGCCTCCTTCAAGCGCAAGAGAAACAACATCGAAAAAAAGCTCAAGGATCTAAGAGCCCAAAAGAAAGAGGCTGAAGAGAAGTTCAATGAAGACATGGAACAGATCAAGGCCAGACATGACGAACTGATGGCTCAATCCCTCAAGCAGGGCGATGAACTGGAAAACAAGCTCATCGAGACCAAAGAAAAGGGTGAAGAAAAGATCGCCAAACTAAGTAGTGATCTGGCTGAATTAAGCGATAAACACGCAGCAGCTGTTCAGGAACTTAATGATCTTCAGGAAGAGAAGTTAAGAGCTTTGAAGATCGAAGAGGAAGAAGCGATCGCGCGAAGAAAAGAAAAGCTCAATGAATACAATAATGAGGTCAAACAGCTGATCGGCCAGCGTGATGAATATCTAAAACAGCTCGATCAGACCAAGCTCAATAATGAACATCAGCTGGAGGAACTTGAAAAACGTTACAGTGAAGAAGAAAGAAATTCTCTGAATGCCAATGAAGAATTAAACAGCGACATTCAAGTAAAGAATGAAGAGCTCAAGGCCAATATCGAGAAACATGAAAATGATTACGATCTTTCTTCAAGGATCCTTGATGCGTTGAACAAGCTTTTAAGCAATCCCAGAAACGCCAAACTTGAAGTCCTCAAGGCCAAGGTCGATGAACTCGATCCTGAGGTCAAAGAAAGATACTTGGAGTATTTCGGAAGTGAAGACGAAAAGCTTTTGGCCAACCGTGAGAAGCGGCAAAAGGATCTGGAAAGCTTAAGATACAATCTGTCCCAGGAAGAGGAACTGCTGGCCAGCCGTCAGGAATTTTTGGCCAACCGTTTCAACAACCGTGATGAACAATACAGGCAAAGTGCCGATGAAAGCAATGCTTCGATCAAGACCCTTGAAGAAGAGATCTTCGCTTTGAATTCAGCCAATGATGAAAAGGCCAATTCTTTGAAGCAGAAGCTGGAAGAAGCCCGCAAGGCCAATAACGAAGTCATCAGAAACATCAATCAGAAAAACGATGATCAGCTTAATGCGGTCAGAAACGAATATGCCGTTAAACTGGAAACGATCGATGAACAGATCGCCGAAGTCAAGAAACAGATCGGCGATATGAACAAGCAGATCGGCAAGGTCCAGAAGCAGGCGGAAGACTATTACAGCGAATATGAAGACCGCAAGCTGGCCCTGGATGATCAGCACGAGAAAGAGATGCTGAAGATCAAGGCCGTTTCCGATAAACTGGGCAATCGTCTCAAAGCCTACGAAAAGAAGCACAATGAAAACGAAAAGCTGGAGGCTTCGCGCCGTGAACAGCTCGCTGATAAAGTCGCTCAGATCAAGGATCTGAAAGAAAAGCTCGTCAAGAGGGAAGAAGACAGGGACCTCAAAACCTTTGAAGAAGATAAATTGGCTATCGAGAACCGTCTCAATGAATTACATGTGACCAAGAAGGATCAGGGTGATGATTTCAACCGGCGCATGGACGAGATGAAGGAGAAATACGAAGCCCTCATCGGAGAAAAGAGTGCCGTCATCGCCGATCTGCAAAGCAAGAAGCAGGAAAGTGAAGCAAGCGGCAACGAAAAGATAAATGCCCTTGAAGAAGCTTTGAATACCCTGAGAGCTGAACATGAAGAAAGACTGAATGTCCTGGCTGCTCAGCATGAGGCCGATCTGGCTCAGCTCCGTAAACAGGAAGACGCCAAGGTAAGCAGTCTCAACGATATTCTGGAAGCTCATAACGCCGAAGCCAAAGATCTTGAAGCTCAGAAGAACGGCTTTGAAGCCGAATACGAACAGACCAGACAGGACAACGAAAATGTCTACCGCCAGTCCGTTGATGGTTTTGCAGCGGATAAGGCCCGTCTGGAAAAAGAGAACGAAGTTCTCTTGACCGATATCACAAACAAGGAAAAGCAGCTGGAACTCGATATCGAGGAACAGGGCAAGCGATTCGAAAAGGAAAGCAAGGATCTCGATGAACTGATCGCCTTCTTAGGCAATTCGCAAAACGAGAAACAGGCTCAGTTAAAGCGCAATCTGGCCTTGTTAAGAAACGATCTGCAAAGCCGTTACGAGACTTATGTATCCGATCTGGATAATAAGCTGACTAGTGACAAACAGCGCCGTCAGAGCGATCTGGATACTTTGAGAAACAATCTGAAGGAAGAGGAAGAACAGCTTGAAAAGCGCAACGAATTCCTCAATATCCGTTTCCAGAAGCGTGAAGAATTATTCAAGGGCAACCTTGAACAAAACGAAAAAGATATCGCCTCCATCAGAGAAGAGATGGAAGCTTTAAGTGCACGTCTGGCGGAAAAGAGCGCTTTACTTAGTGAACAGTTTGAAGCGACCAGGATCGCCAATGAGGAGGATCTCAAGAGGCGCAAACTCGATTATGAAACGACCTTAGAGAATACCCGCAATGAATACGAACAGATCAGACAGGGTATCAATGACGACATCTCCGATATCAACAATAAGATCGGCACTTTAAACAAAGAGATCAGCCGCATCCAGAAGGATGCCGAAAACTATACCGGTGACTATCAGTCCCGCCGTCTCAATCTGGCCAAGGACAGGGATGCTTATCTTAGAAACGTTGAAGAACGCAAGGCTGAACTGCTTGACAGGCAGGCTCTGATCAATGGCATGGCCGAGGAAAACAGAAACTCTTTCGCCAGGCAGATGGAAGATCTGCAAAAACGCAGGGAAGAAGTCAACAGAAGCTATGAACTGCAGGTCAATGAACTGCAGGCGGCTTTTGATGCCGATGAGTCCAAACTCAATTCCGACCATGAATTTGCCATGGCTCAGGCTTTGAAGGCTCATGAAGAAAAGATGGCTGATCTGGAAGCTCAATATGAGCTTGAGCTCAAGCAGGCCGATGAAAGCTACGAGGCCAAGAAAGAGGAATACGAAAACGCCAGAACTTCGATCGATGAACAGCTCGAACAGCTCGATCAAAGGACGGCCGACAAGATCGCCGCTATGGACGAAGACCGGTCCAGATTTTTGGATTCCATCGCCAAGATCAAGATCGAGATGGAAAACAAACAGCTTGAATTCAACGATCAGATCGCTAAGCTGGAAGCGGAAAGAAGCGAAAAGCTTACGCAGATGGCCAATAAGCAGGAAGAAGATCTCAAGCGGATCTCCGAAGAATATGAACTCTTGCCGGCCAAGCGCTTACAGGAAGTCAGAGACGAGTATGCGGCCAAGCAGCGTGAATACAACGACAATGCCGCTGTCATCGCTTCCAGAAAACGCGTGATCGATGAAGACGAGGCGGAAGAGATAGCCCGGATCGAAAAAGAAAAGGCCGAAGCAGCCAAGACGCTGCAGGATGCCGATAATGAATATCAGCGCAGCAGAAAAGATGCCGAAGATCTGGAAAACGAGCTTTCGGCTGAACTGGAAAGGCGCAAGAGCGAACTTGATGGCTTCCGTAATGATCTGGCCAAGCAGCTGGAAGAACTCAAGGAAAACAATGCCCAGGAGCTGGAAAGACTCAACGCCAAGCTCCAGGACGATTATGACGATGTCGAAAGACAATACCGCGAAAGACAATCCGCATTGGAAAACCAGAACGATGAAAAAGTCAAAGCTTATCGCGATGAACTGGAAACCAAGAAGGATTCGCTGGATTCATTGATGGAAGAGATCGCTTCCAGAAGACAGGCGACGGAAAAAGACTGCATCGCCCGTTACAACGTCGCTTCCGACAAGACCAAGGCCATCCAGCAGGAATTCGATGATCTGGTCAAGTCCAATGAATTCAAGCGTCAGGAACTCTCCTTGGCTCTCTCGCGCAAGCAGGAGCTGATCAATACCGAGATCGAGAATCTCAGAAACAGCTATGCTTCGATCCTGGAAGACAAGAAGAACGCCTACGAGAAGTATCTCGATGATGTCAATGGCAAGTGTTCGGCTTTACGTTCCGAGATCAGCGAACTGGAATACCAGAGGGCGGTCGAAAACTCTAAGCTGGAAACTTACGAAAACGAAAAGAAGACGGCTCTGGCCGATCTGGAAAGAGAGACCAGGGACTATGTCGCTTCGATAAGCGAACAGGTCAAGAAACTCTCCGATCAGGCTCTGGAACTGGAAGATGTCCACAACAAGCGGGTCTACAACATCAAGACCGAGATCGCTTCGACGATGTCGGAATACGATACCTTACTTAGAAGCAGACCGGAACTGATCGCCGATGCCCGTGAGGGTGGCGAAAACGATCTGGCCGAAAGGACTAAGCTGTTCAGAGAAAAACTGGATGCTTTGGAAAGAGCTCATAATGAGATCATGGCTGGTTTGTCAGCTAAGCGCAATGAAGCGGTCGATGCGATCTCCAAAGATATCGCCGAAGTGGAAGTCAATAAGCAGGACAAGCTGAAGAAGTACGAGGAAGAACTGAACGATCTGTCCAAGGCTTATGAAGCGATGCTGAAGGATGAAAGAGACAAGCAGAATACGCTGGTCGCCGAGATCCGCAAGGCCAAGGCCGAGCAGGACAAGTTCATCAACAACATGTACAACGAAGAACTGTCCATCTCTTCCGACTACAATGCCGAAAGAAAGGCTCTGGAAGACATGCATAAGACGGCTTTGGAAGAAAAGCAGATCGAGTTCAACAAGCAGGCTAAAGCACTCAAAGATGAATTCGATGAGCTGGTATCCAAGCGCAAACTGCTCAATGGCGAGATGGCGATCCTTGTCGACAAGTACAAGAAGATCGATGATGAGATCTCTGACCGTCAGCTGAAGCTGCGCTATGAGTGCAACGAAAAACTGCTGGAAGTCAGGAAACTGCTGGAAGACGAACAGCTGCGTAAGAAGGAAAAGCTTTCGATCCTGGATATCCTGCACGATGACAGCAACAATATCATCAGTTAGCGTCTGAAATTCAGACGCTTTTTTATTTTGCATTACTGTTTTAAAATATATTCAATAGTATTTTTAGGGGGACAGTATGAAAAAAGATAATGCAAAGAAAGGCGTCGGCCTTTTGGAAAAACTGGGTTTCATGAGCTTTTCCACTTCCACGAACATCGTTTTCAATTTCAAAAGCACCTACTACAAGTATTTTCTGACCAGTATCTTGCTTATCGATCCGGTCGCCGCTTCCAATATGGCTTTGATCGGAACGATCTGGGATATTGTCAACGACCCGCTGATCGGCGTCTGGGCCAACAACGTCAAGTTCAAGGGCAACGAAAAAGTCCGTCCCTGGCTGCTTTATGTTGCCGTACCTTACGCTTTGGGCATGGTCTTACTATTTACTGATTTTCATGTAAACGAACGCTGGGACATCATCCTGGGGCTGGTGGTCTTTTTCCTTTATGAGATCGCCAATACCTTCAGGGGTATCCCGTATAACGGCATGGGAGCCTTGGCTTCAAGTGATGATGGAGATCGCAAATCGATCAACGCCTTCCGTTCCTTAGGTGCCTGCCTGGGTTCCGGTATCGGGGCGGTTGCCGTTCCTTTGATCGTCAAGATGTTTGGCGGTCTCAAGGATCACAAGGTCATCAATTCCTCCGATTCCGCTGCGATCTTAAAATCAGCCATCTTCATGGGCGTCATCATCGTCTTTGGCTGTCTGTTCCACTACTATACGACCAAGGAAAGAGTCAAACAGACTTCGGATGATGAGGAGAAACTTGGTATCGTCGAGACTTACAGGATGTTGTTCAAGTGCAAGTCCTGGGTCAGGAACATGTTGTATATCATGAGCTATGGCGTATCGACCTGTCTATTGACTTCTTCGATCACCTACTATTGCGCCTATGTCCTGAACAATTCCTCGCTTTCCACTCCGATCATGGCGGCGTATCTGGTGACTTCGATCATCTTCTCGATCATCACACCGCGCATCGATACCTTATTGGGCCGAAAGAAGACGATGGCTCTGGCGGCGATCTTACAGATCGTGGGCAAGATACCTTTTATCCTGGCGCCCAAGAATGCCGTCAACGCCTACATCAATGCCGTCTTTACGGGCATGGGTCTGACGATGACTTTCATCCTCTTCAATACCAACCGCAACGCCATTTCCGATATTGTTGAAGTCCAAAACGGCAGGCGTCTGGATACGATGGTCTCCACAGGTGACAACCTGGCTTCCAAGATCGCGGAAGCGGCCGTCGACAAGCTCTTCCTGGTAGCCCTGGCTGCTGCCGGCTTCTCGGCCAAACTGGCTGATGAAGGCTTATTGCAGAACCAGGCGACGCAGAATACGATAAATGCTTTGTTGGGGATAATTCCGGCTTTAGTCGCTGTCAGCATGCTGATCTTTGCTTTGGGCATCGATACGGAAAAGGAATATAAGGAAGCTTTAGCGCAAAAGGAAGGCAAGTAAGATGAATCCTCATGTTTATCTTAGCGATCCCAAACATATCGAAGCAATCGAATCGATCAAAAGGGTCGACGAAAAAGGTTATCTCTATCAGATGAAGGCCGAATACGACTACTATGATCTGCCTGAAGCTTTCAAACAGGTCATCGATGCAGGCTGTTCGACTTTTGTGACGAAGAATCTTGATGGGGAAGTCCTGTTTTGCCGCAACTACGATTTCTCCCATTATCTGCATAACGATAGAGTAAATAATCAAAGGACCGGCATCAATGTGATCGTGGAATCTCACAATCCTAAATCCAAATATGCCTCAATTGGTGTCTCTGATGCCTACTGGCTGGATTTCAAAAACGGCATTTATGGTGAGGGAGTGGCGGATGATGGTGTCACGGATATTTCGCCCTTCATTCTTTGTCCGATGATCTGCATGGATGGCATGAATGAAAAAGGTCTGGCTATTTCGATACTGGCTTTGTCGGTCAAGGCTGATTGGAAACCCATCGATTTTGATAACTACGAAGAAAAACTCAATCCCAATAAAAACAATCTCTTTATGAGTGAAGCAGGGGAGAAACCTGATCCTTATTGGCTAAAGGCTTCCTATGGCTCAATTGCGGTCAACGAGGCTGACAAAAAGGCCTGGATCGCCGATATGGAGTGGATCGAGACCAAAAAGCCTGACAAGCCTACTGTCTTTCATCCGATTCTGATGAGACTGGTTTTGGACAACTGTCAAAGCGTTGAAGAAGCTGTGGCTTTTATGGAAAATTTCAATGTCAAAGCGGCGATGCCGGGGGTGGATTATCACATCATGGTGGCGGATAAAAGCGGTGACTATCGCCTGATCGAATGGCTGGGTGATCAGATGCAAGCCATTAAGATAAACCACGCGACCAACCACTATGTCAGTAAGGAAGATCTGACTTTCAAAGAAGGCTGCGGTCGTGATGAAGTGCTTAAAGCCGGCTTATTCAGGACCAGAAAGGCCGGGATGAGTGAAGAGTTTGCGGAAAACCTTCTAAGACTCGTTGTCCAGGATCCCGTCAATAAGGTGGATAACGGCAAAACCCAATACACCTGTATCTACAATCTCAACAAAGGAAGCATGAAGATCTTCTCCTTTGGGGATATGTCAAAGTCCTGGGAATACAGCATATAAAAAGTGCAGAATCATCTGCACTTTCGTTTTATTTGTTGTTCAAAGCTTTTAACATCAGCTCACTGACCTTGAGGGCATAAGCGGAAGGATCCTCCAGTTCCAGCCCCGCCATTAAGGCGGCCTGATCGTAAAGAAGGGAAGCGTACTCGCTGATGTCTTTTCCTTCATCGGCCATCTTCTTTAAGGCAGTGAAGAGTTCATGATCGGGATTGATCTCCATGATCTTGTCGGCTTTGACGCCTTCCTGATTCATCTGTTTCAGGATCTTTTCCATTTCGATGGAAAGTTCATTGCTGGAGACTAGACAGACCGGATAGGTCTTGAGTCGGGATGACAGACGTACGTCGCTGACCTTGTCTTTGAGAACGTCTTTGATTTTAGAAATGAGATCCTTGCTTTCTTCGTTCTTCTTTTCCAGTTCTTCCTTTTCTTCTTTGGAATCCAGATCGAGATCACCTTTGAGGATGGACTTGAAGGCCTTACCGTCGTATTCCATGATGATGGAAGTAAGGAATTCATCGACCGTATCGGTGAAGTAGAGGACTTCATAGCCCTTATCGAGAACTTTTTCCATCTGCGGCAGCTGCCTGATCTTTTCGACACTTTCGCCGGCTGCATAGTAGATCTCGTTTTGATCTTCTTTCATGTTGGCGACATATTCCTTGAGCGTGACGTATTTATCTTCCTTGGAAGACTTGAACATCAGCAGGTCGATCAGCACATCCTTATTGGCACCGAAGCCGTCGTAGCAGCCGTATTTTAGTTGGGAGCCGAAGTTGTCGAAGAACTTCTCGTAGTCTTCACGCTGCTTTTCCAGCATGTTTTGAAGCGTCGACTTGATCTTCTTATCGACCGATTTTTTAAGGACATTCATCTGATGATCCTGCTGCAGGATCTCACGGGAGATGTTCAGGGACAGGTCATCGGAATCGACGACGCCTCTGATGAAACGGAAGTAGTCGGAGACGATCTCTTTGGCTTCATCTTTAATAAATACACCTCTTGAATAGAGCTTTAAACCAAGTTTGTAGTCATTGGTGTAGTAGTTGAAAGGTCTTTGTCCCGGAATGTAGAGTAGGGCAGTGTAGGAAGTGTTTCCTTCGACCTTGTAGTGGATAGTTTTTAAAGGCTTGACGAAGTCGTAGTACTCCTGCATGTAGTAGTTGTCGTAGTCTTCAGCCGAGATCTCTTTCTTGTTTTTCTTCCAGATCGGCTGCATCGAGTTGACGACCTGCGGCTTGATGACTTTCTCACTCTTGCCGTCTTCCTTGTAGTCGTAGCTTTCCACTAACATCTCGATCGGATATCTGATGAAGTCGGAATACTTCTTGACCAGGCTTTGAATTTCGTTGTTTTCCAGATACTTGTCGTACTTCTTTTCCTTGGTATTCTTCTTGATGTGAAGGGTGATGGTCGTACCGTAGTCGTCTTTGGCGGCACTCGATATCTCATAACCGTTCATATCGGAAGTCCATTTGGATGCTTTTTCTTCCTTGATCTTGCGACTGATCACTTCGACGCGATCGGCGACCATGAAAGCGGAATAGAAACCGACACCGAACTGGCCGATAATGTCGGCTTCGCTTTTTTCGTCGAGTTCCTGTTTGAATTCGAAGGATCCTGAACGGGCGATGGTGCCCAGATTGTCTTCAAGTTCCTTTCTATCCATGCCGATACCATTATCACTGATGGTGATGAGCCTTTCCTTTTTATCGATGTCGATACGGATCTTGGGCTCGTCGAAGCTTATCTCGGGATCGGTTAGGGACAAAATGTGACGTTTGTCCAAGGCATCCGAAGCATTGGAGATCAGCTCACGTAAGAAAATATCGGTATTGGTATAGATAGAATTGGCCATCATATCCAGCAGACGCTTGGATTCTGTTTTAAATTCTTTAATTGCCATAAGTTACCTCCCAGCATTATTTTAGCACTCTATCTTTCAGACTGCTAATTTAATATATCATTAAACAGAGCGTAAATCAAGTATAATTAAGGTATGCTGAATATCGTCAATAGAACCAAATACAGCGATCTGAAGGAGTATTATCCCTTGCTGGAAGAGTATTATTACAAGACTCTGAAAGTGCTGAAACTCAAGGATGAATATGATCTCTCCGTCATCATCTGCGGTCCCATTACGATCAAAAGGATCAACCGTGATTACCGCAACAAAGATGCCGTGACCGATGTCATCTCCTTTGCCTTTCAGGATTCTGATGATGGCTATGAATATGAAGATAGCATTGAATTAGGTGACATCTTCATCAACCGCAACCGCGTCTACTCACAGGCTGAGGAATACGCTCATTCCGTGAAAAGGGAATTCGTCTTCCTGTTTGTGCACGGTTTATTGCACTTATTGGGTTACGATCACATGAACAAGGAAGATGAAAAGAAGATGTTCGCCATCCAGAAAAAGGTGATCGGAGATCTGGCGTGAAAAGAAAGTTTGCCTGTACTTTTAAAGGCTTAAAGCTTGCTTTGAAACATAAGGCGGTAGCCATTCAGTTTGTTTTGGGTTTAATGGCGATCATTGGCGGTCTTATCATCAGGCTGGATCATTACGAGTGGCTCTCTTTCATCATCTGTATCGCGATGGTAATTGCGATGGAGATCATGAATACGGCCATTGAAAGACTGGGCGATTATTTAAATGAAGATCAGGACGAAAGGATAGGGATGATCAAGGATCTTTCCGGTGCGGCAGTACTTGTCGCATCCTTGGGAGCCCTGGCTGTGTGTATATGCTGTGTGATCAGGAGGTTAATATCATGAGTCATGAAGAACTGGTAAAAGAAGCTTTTGAAGCAATGAAGAATGCCTATGCCCCATATTCCCGTTATCATGTGGGTGCCTGCGTTTTATGTAAAGACGGACAACTGTTTTATGGTGCCAATATCGAGAATGCCTCGTATGGCGGTACCAACTGTGGGGAAAGAAGTGCGGTTTTTGCGGCCTATTCCCGCGGTTATCGCAAGGATGATATCGAGGCTTTGGCCATCGTTTCCGACGGTAAGCGGATCGGAGCACCCTGTGGCATCTGCAGACAGGTCCTTAGTGAACTTTTGAATCAGGATACGCCGATCATCCTTTCCAATGGCAAAGAGACAAGAGTTACCAATATAAACGAACTGCTGCCTTTCCAGTTTTCCAGTGAGGATCTCGATTAGATGAAGTCCGGTTTCATTGCGATCTTGGGCAAGCCCAATGCCGGCAAGTCGACTTTATTGAATGCGATTTTGAATGAAAAGATCGCCATCACGACGCAAAAGGCGCAGACGACCAGAAATGCGATCTTAGGCATCCTCAACGAAGATGATTATCAGATCGTCTTTATCGATACGCCAGGCATTCATGAGGCCAAGACGGCTTTGGGTGCTTATATGAACAAGGAAGCTTTGGCGCAAGCGGAAGGGGTGGACATCATCTACTACATCGTCGATGGTCAAAAGGGTTTACAGAATGACGACAAGCAGATCCTGGAACGCGTCTTTTCCTATGGAGCTCCGGTCTTCCTTCTGATGAACAAGATCGATGAATTGAGTAATGATCTGTTGATCAAGCGGCTGACCTACGCCCAAAGCAACTACGATTTTGCGGAGATCATTCCGATCAGCGCATTGAATAAAGACAACCTCGATGAACTGTTGAAGACATCCAAGGAATATCTTAAGGATGATGTGATGTATTATCCCGAAGATGTCAAGACCAATCTCAATCGGGATTTCCGGATCGCGGAGATCATCAGAGAGAAGATCATCCTCAATATGTATGAGGAAGTACCTCATCTGGTGGCCTGCAAGGTGGAAGAAGTCAAGGAGCTTACTTCCAAGGTCCAGATCGAAGCGACCATCATCTGCAACAAGCAGACCCACAAGGGCATGATCATCGGCAAGAAGGGTTCGATGTTAAAGAAGATCAACGACGAGGCCAGCAAAGATATCTCTGAATTATTTGACGGCAAGAAGATCATCCTTTCCTTATATGTAAAAGTCGAAGAAGACTGGCTCAATTCCCAAAAGCAGCTCTTTGATTTAGGCTACTTCTCGGGAGATCGGGATGAATGATCGCTTCAGGGGCTTCGTCTTATCGGTTTTAGACTATCGGGAAGCCGATATTCTGATGCAGGTCGCCAGCAAGGAATACGGCATCATCTCGTTGACAGCCAAGGCGGCCAAGAAGCTCAGCAGCAGGAATCACTTCCTTCCTTTGTGTCTTTATGAATTCATCATCGACTACAAGGAAGGCAAGACCATCTTTTCCGTCCATTCTTCCAAGATCCTGAATAACTATTTTGAAGACAGCGACATTCAGATGATGGCTTTCAAGAACATGATCTGTGAACTGGCTTTGAAAAATAGGGAGATCGACTGTTTCGACCAGCTGTGTTTCCTCTTTGAACATCTGAATAAAGAAGAAAGCGATCTGCTTGGTTGCATGTTCATATCCTATATTATTAAAAGGTTTGGCATCATGCCTGTGGTGGATGGCTGTGCTCTGTGTGGCAAAAAACAGGTGGTCGGCATGTCCAATCGCCATGGCGGCTTCCTTTGTCAGGAGCATCTGGGTGGCGAGGAAGTGCTTCCGATCGAGACTTTAAAGAAGTTTCGACTCATGATCAAGGGTGACTTTTCCAATTACGAGATCCTGAAACAGTTTGATTATGATTTCAAGGATCTGAGCCTGCTGATGGACTTCTATCTGGCCAATTCCGATCTGCAGATAAAGGCCTACGATTTCTATAAAACACTGCTATGAAAAAGATCATTTTACTCATATTCACCTTATGCATCTTATGTTCCTGCACTCAACGCGATCTAAAAGTTGATACTTCTACGATCAACGTTTTTGATGATCTCACCAATGGTGAAGAGCTCGATCTGCATGCCGGGGAATACATGGTCATCGACATGTCGGATTTCGACATCCTTTATGCCAAGGATAATGATAAGCGCATGTATCCGGCTTCTTTGACCAAACTGTTAACTATGGATACGGTCCTTAATCTTACCAGCAATCTTCAAGAAGTATCTTATTATACAAAGGAACAGTACCGCTATCTGGTGGAAGAAGATGCTTCGATGGCTTATTTACAAAGAGAGTATTTTTATTCCTTATATGATCTTTTATATGCCTTGATCCTGCCGTCGGGAGCGGATGCGGCTTTGGCGATCGAAAACTTTTATGACAGCTACGGTATCGATCTGATCGAGGAGATGAATCTGCAGGCTCAGCGACTGGGCTGCAAAGATTCCCATTTTGTCAATTCGACGGGTTTACACGATGACGATCACTATACGACACTGGATGATCTGTTCCTGGTGGTCATGGATCTATTGAAATTCGAAGAGGGCAGGGAGATCTTGCAGGCTTCATACCGCTATCTGGAAGATGGAACACTGGTGAGATCGACTATCGGTTTAACTTACCGCGACATGGATTTCAAGGTCCTGGGCGGTAAGACCGGCTATACCCCGGAATCGGGCCAGTCCATCATTGCCTTATGCAAGAACAAGGGCAAGTCCTATCTGGTGATGGCGGCCAATGCCTATGGGAAGTATGCTTTGAATCAGTACTGGCATTACGAAGATGTGATATCGGTCTTTGATTATTTGAATCAATAACCTATAATATAAATGTGGGGTGCCTTATAGGCTGAGATCATACCCGTAACCTGATCTGGATAATGCCAGCGTAGGGAAGGCACCTTTGTAATGGAGGTGTTTTTTTATGAAAAAACTCGATACGAAGTCTTTATGCCTGATGGCTATCTATTGTGCGTTGTTTGTGGTGCTGGATCGGGTTTCCGATGCTTTGAATCTGTTTAAGATGGCTTCAGGGGGCAAGCTCAATTTCGGACCTCTGGCCTTACTGATGTGTTCATATCATTTAGGCTGGAAGAAAGGAACTTTGGTAGCTGTCACTTCCGTCTTTTTACAGCTGGTCATCGGTTCGGTCACCTGGTATGGCCTGGCCAGTTTTCTCTTAGACTATCTGATCGCCTATTCGGCCTATGGTCTCTGTGAACTGTTTCCAAACTATAAATATTTCTACAGCGGTGTGCTTATCACCAGCATCATCAGACTGCTTTCTTCGACTTTAGCCGGCACCATCGTGTGGGAGACGCCTTTATGGGCTTCCTTTATTTATAATGCGACCTATATGATCCCGACGACTATATTTGTGATCATCGTCGTACCGATCCTGTGCGAACGCTTAAAGAAAGTATGGTAAGATAGATGCATGTGCGAACTTAAAATCGGCGATAACGTCTTTGTCCAGTCTTATAAACATAACGGCTCCATCCATCGGACCTGGTCCAAGGCTTTGGTGGTTGATGTGCTCAAAGACTGCTATGTCGTCGTCACCGATCATACCTGGGTGGTGGAGACGGATAACAGACGCTGGCTGACCAGAGAGCCGGCTATCTGTTTCTACTACAAGGACAAGTGGTTCAACATCATCTCGATGGTCCGCAAGAGCGGCATCTACTATTACTGCAATGTAGCGACACCTTCGATCTATGACGGGGAGGCCATCAAGAACATCGATTATGATCTGGATGTCAAGGTCTTTCCCGATGGGACTTATATGGTTCTGGATGAAAATGAATTCGAATATCATTGCCACAAGATGAACTATCCCGATGATATCAAGAATATTTGTATCAAAGCCAAGGATGAACTGGTGGAGATGGTCGAAAACAAGCAGATCCCGTTTGATTTTTCTTACATAAACGGTTACATCATGAAGTATTTCGAGCTCATTTTCGAAAAGGATAATACGCAAAAAACCGAAGAATAAAGGCTTTTTTGATCTCACGAAAAAAAAGTGAAAAAAAATGAAAAAAGTTGTTGACTTCGGTTTTTATTTTTGTTAGTATAAATGAGCACCGCAACGGAGAACATCGCAAGATGGATACCGGTACGGAGCGATTCGATCTTTGAAAACTAAATAAGAAGCAATTAAACAATAACGTCAATTTCATTTAAATCAAGAACATTAAGTTCTTAAATATCGAGTCATCAAACGGAGAGTTTGATCCTGGCTCA
>JAFRIG010000022.1 GCA_017432895.1 Erysipelotrichaceae bacterium
ACACAATTTTACATATTTAAAACATAATGTGGATATAGACTTTTTGTACTATATAGGTGCAAGGAAGTGAGGCCTTGCCGATACTAGCCCCCTAAAATCAGTTGTATCGTATATATTTATCCCCTTAAATAATCAAAAGAACTGTCCCCGATGTGAAGGGGACTTTTCTTATGTTAGAATGAACTTGTGAGCAGAAAGAAAAAAACCAGAAACCGCAAAAGAAAGCTCAAGAGGAATATCATCTTCATCCTGCTGGCTCTGATCGTTTTGGCCGGTGCGGGATTGGGCTATCTGATCTATCGCAATATTCAGGACAACAAGACCAGTCCTTATTTTCTGGCGGCGGAAACACCGACTCTGGATATCCTTGATAAGGATGGCAATGTCAGATCTTTTGCGCGTGGAAACCAGGTCGATATCAAGAATAAACGGGTCAAAGTCGATGAAGAAGAGTATTGTCAGTTCGTTATCGACGATGTCACCTATTATGTCAAGGAAGATGTTCTGGTTTTGGATCGTAAGGACTGCGTCAGGGAGAAGACGCTTTTTGCGCTGCGCGATCATGTATTGACATCGGCTTATGATGATTATCATATCAGCTCCTGGATCAAAAAAGGTTCTGAGTTAGAGGTTGATGACTATCATGAATTAAGAAGCGACGGTACGATCGACTATTATTATGTCAACGATCAGGGTTATATCTCGGCGGATTATACGGCTTTGGCGTATTATGAGACCGGCAAGGATGCTTCCATCTACAGCGAAGTCTTTTATGGTGAAGGGGGCAGTCCTTTAGCCATCGATTATTATGACAAGGAACCCTTTACACCCAAGACGGCGATGCCGGAAGTTGTAAAGGCCTTATATATCAATGCGGAAGCGGTGGAAAGTGCCGATGCTTATATCGAGATCGCCAGGCAAACACAAGGCATCAATGCCTTTGTCGTCGACATCAAGGACTGTTACGTCGATACCCAACTGGCCTACGATTCGCCAGTCGCAAAGGAATATGCGCCTTCGACTTACAATATCCCCAACAGCTATGACTCATATAAGGAGAACGTCAGGAAGCTCAAGGATGCCGGCTATTATCTGATCGGCAGGATCACGGCTTTTAAAGATGACTCTTTTGCCTTGGATAATCCCGATGAAGCTTTGATGTACGATGGACGTTTGTACAACTACGGTTCGGTCAAGTGGCCAAGCATTTTCTCACGCAAGATGTGGGAATACAACGTCGCTTTAGCTGCCGAAGCGGTCGAAGAGATGAGTTTTGATGAGATACAGTTTGACTATATCCGCCTGCCGGAAGATGTCGAGGATGTCGAATTAAGAAATACCTACGATGAGACCAGGGCTCAGGCGGTGACCAATTTCCTGCGTTACGCCGTCGAGTATCTGCATGATAAAGGCGCCTACGTCTCAGCCGATGTCTTTGGCGAGACCAGTGGCAGCGACGATGAGTCCTTTTCGGCTTTCGTTTCCTATTACGGACAGTTCTGGCCGGCCATTTCCAATGCCGTCGATGCGATCTCATCGATGCCTTATCCCGATCATTTCGCTTACTACGCCTATGGCATTTACGAACCCTGGAATGCACCGGGTGAGCTCATGTACAGCTGGGGCAGGGCGACTTATTATGCCCAGGAAAAGACCTACGACAAGGCCAAGTGCCGGACCTGGATCATGGCCCAGGATTCCGATCCGTATGAAGTCTATTACGGTCCGGACTATTTAAAAGCCCAGATCGATGGGCTTAAGGATGCCGGTGTTTTTGACGGCTATATGACCTGGAATGCCGCTTCCAGTATGTACAAGTATCGCTCTTATATCGAGGTACTGGACTGATCCTTGCGGATTATCACCGTTACCGGTGCATCTAATTTTGGCTGGCAATAGGTTTCATAGATGTGAAACCTGTTTTTATTTATGTGTTCTGATAAAAGATAGTATTCATCTTTGCCACCTTTGTGACCCCGATAAAAAGTCACGATCAGATAGCCTTTATCTTCCAGCAGCTCATAGGCTTTTTTGAAAGCGATCAAAGTCTTTTCGGCCTGAGTGATCGTTTTTTCGTCGCTGTTAGGCAGATAACCTAGATTAAAGATGAAAAGACGGGCTTTTTCTTGAAGATATTTATCGATGCTGACATGATCATCGTTGATCAGGACGACGTTATCGCAGTCCTTCAGCTTTTCTTTGCAGCGCCTGATGGCTTCTTTGGAGATATCAAAAGCTATGACCTTGCCGGCGAGTTTACTTAAAAACAGAGTATCGTTACCATTACCGGCCGTCATGTCGACGACCAGATCGTCCTTCCTGATCAGCGGTTTGATATATTTGTGGACAAAGGTGTTGTTATTCATAGAGGCGTCCCTGATAAGTGTCGAGTTTGCGCATCAGCTTGTCGATGTCGTTGAGGATAGTCGTCTTGTTTAAGACCCATTCGGGAGCTAAGAGATCTTCCTTGATCGGATCGCCGGTCAAACGCTGTACCACCACTTTGGGATCCAAAAGTTCCAATTGTTTCACTACCAGCCTTATGTAGCTTTCCCTGTCGATGATAGCAAAAGCTTCCTTCTCATACATGTCACCTAAGGCGGTACCCTTCAAGACGTGCAGCATGTGGATCTTGATGCCTTCAAAGGGAAGATGAGCGATATCGGCCACCGTTTTCAACATGTCCTTTTCATCTTCAAAAGGCAGGCCATTCATCACGTGGGCACAGACTTTGATCCCCGTTTTTTCCAGAATAAAGAGGGCCTTTTTAAGATCTTCAAAGCTGTAGCAGCGGTTGATGATTTTGCCTGTCTCATCATTTGAAGACTGCAAACCCAGTTCCAGCCAGATAGGTTTGATTTTTGTCAAGGAGTCCAGATAATCGATGACATCTTCTTGCAGACAATCGCAGCGGGTGGCGATAGCGATCTCGGCTACTTCATCCATGGCTACAAACGGTTCCAGCATGTTTCTGATCTTGTCCAAAGGACCATAGGTATTGGAGAAGGATTGAAAATAGGGGATATAGAGCTCATTGGGCCACTTGCGGTCCATGATCCTTTTATTGTTTTCGTATTGTTTTAAAAGATCTTCCTTCATCGCCGTATTGGAATCACCGCTGCCATAGGCCGAACAGAAAATACAGCCGCCGACGCCCTTTGTACCATCTCGGTTGGGACAGGTGAATCCGGCATCGAGGATGACTTTCGCTACTTTGGCATGATAGGTAGTCTTCAGATAATAGTTGAAGGTGTGATATCTTTTTTCGTTGAAGGAATAGGGGAAGGGATTTTCCATATCTCAATTATATAAAAAGACAGATCACTCTGTCTTTTACGTATTATTGAATGTCTTTCTTGCTTTCTTGCGATTGCGGGATCTTATCGGCTATCCTTAGGAAGATGAAGCCGAGGAAGAAGAAGATACAAAGCATGGCCACGGCCAGGTTGATACTGCCGATCTGGACGTTTTTGCCAAAGAGATTGAGGTCCATGAGACCTGTGGTCTGATCACCGCGGGCGGTGACGATACCGATGACCAGGGAACCCAAAACGGAAGCGCCTTTAGAGAAGATATCGTAAAGACCGAAGTATTCACCGGAGTTCTCATCCGGAATGATCCTTGAGTAGTAGCTGCGGGAAAGGGACTGAATGGAACCCTGGAAGCAGCCGACGATGAAGGCCAGGATCGCAAAGTCGAGCATCGTATGGATGAACAGACCGTAGAGCGAACCGACGAAGTAACCGCCGATACAGATCGACAGCAGGGTGATGGTCCGATACTTCTTGGAAAGTCTTGCGAAGACCAGTGAACCGATCCAGGCGACGACCTGGGTCAGCAGCAGGAAGACGATCAGCAGGATATCGTTGTTGAGGCCGACGGCCTTGCCGATGGTGACACAGTTGTCGATGATGGTACCGACGCCATCGATATATAAGAAGAAGGCGATCAAAAAGAACAGGACTTTCTTGTCTTCTCTGAAGATCCGGCCGATAGTTGCGAAGATCTTTTTAAAAGCGGCACCGATATGCGGTTTGCCTTCAACGTAGTTGATCTGTTTATAGTTCTTGAGCAAAGGCATCGTGACCATGAGCCACCATAAGCCGGTTATCGCAAAGGCGAGGATCTTGGACAGCGATTCGGGGATGATGTTTAACATCAAAGGCCCTAAAGCGGCGCAGGCCAGAGACAGCGTGAACGGAATGCAGGAACCGATATAGCCCCAGGCATAGCCATAGGCGGATACGGCATCGGATCTCTCGTCCGTCGTGACGTCGTTGAGCATCGAATCATAGAAAGTCAAGGAAGCCTGATAGAAGAGCCTGGTCACCATGTACATGATGGTGAAAACGACCCAGTTCCAGGCAAAGCCGGTAACGATACACATGGCGACGCCAATGAAGACGGCCGATGAGAACAGGATCTTGCGGGTATCCTTGTGGTCGGCGATCGCTCCGACAGCCGGTCCGATCAGAACCAGGATGATCGTGACAGCCGCCTGGATGTAGCCCCACATGGAAGTGGCCTGAAGCTGGTTGGCACCGGTCGCTAAGACCAGGTTGGAGAACCAGACCGGGACCAGAGAACATGCCAGCATCGTGAAAGCCGAGTTGCCGACATCGTAGAGGACCCAGGCGAATTCCTGCGGACTGAGGTCCTTAAAGATCTTCGACTCGTTGAGTTTTTTGAAGATTCCTTTCATAAAAAAACTTCTCCTTAAATAACTGTTATGTAATGACGAATGTCAAGTGTAGATTGTTTTATACTTCGAATTCGTCTTTTTATATGTATTTAGTAATAATCAAGGACACAGGACAGGAAACTTCAACTTATTACAGTTTTACGGCAGTTGGCCACTCT
>JAFRIG010000023.1 GCA_017432895.1 Erysipelotrichaceae bacterium
GATGGCATTCAACTGCTCATCGCTCAGATCCTTGACACGGATGTCTTCGCTGATACCACATTCAGCTAAGACTTTCTTGGCTGTTGTCAGACCTACACCATAGATGTAAGTAAGAGAAACGACAACACGTTTATTATTTGGAATATCAACTCCAGCAATACGAGCCATTTAATTCTTTTCCTCCCTTTTAACCTTGTCTTTGTTTGTGTTTAGGGTTTTCACAAATAACCATGACACGACCTTTGCGCTTGATAACGCGGCACTTGTCGCACATCGGTTTTACAGACGGTCTTACTTTCATGTTTTCCCTCCTAGACTATTTGTGTCTAAATGTTATTCGCCCACGTGTTAGATCATAAGGAGAAATCTCAACAGTCACTCTATCACCCGGTAAAATGCGGATGTAATGCATACGGATTTTACCAGAAACGTGAGCCAGTATCTCGTGACCGTTCTCGAGTTTCACCTTGAATTGTGCATTAGGTAAGGTATCGACTACCAGACCTTCGATCTCAATGACATCCTGTTTTGCCAAAAACTAGTCCTCCTTTGTCAAAATCCTGTAACCGTCATCGGTTATTGCCACCGTGTGTTCGTAATGAGCTGCCCAGGAATGGTCATAGCTCTTTACGCCCCAGCCATCCGGCAAAGTATAGCACTTCGCCGATCCCATGAACACCATCGGTTCCACCGCGATGCACATGCCCTTCTTGAGCAGTTCCATCGTTCCCGGCTTGCCGACATTGGGCACGTAGGGATCTTCGTGTACGCTTCTGCCGATGCCATGTCCCGTATACTCGGGCGGCAAGGAGAAGCCGAAGGATTCGACGTATGTCTGTATCGCGTTGGAAATATCTCCGACGTGATTGCCCGGCTTGACCTGGGCCAGTCCCCTGTACAGGGCCTCTTCCGTGACTTCCATGAGCTTTAAGACCTTGGGGTCGGTAACGTTGCCGACCGTATAGGTCCAGCCCGAGTCGCCATGGTAGCCCTTGTAGCAGGCTCCGACATCAACGGTGATGATGTCACCGTCTTTTAAGATCGTGTGATCAGGGATCCCGTGCACCAGCATGTCGTTGATCGACGTGCACACGGCACACGGAAATCCCTGATAGTTTTTGAAAGACGGCGTTGCGCCATTCTCCCGGATCACCGCTTCCGCGATCCGGTTGATTTCCAGCGTTGAGATGCCCGGTCTAATTACCTCTTTCATCTTCTTGTGGACTCTGGCAACGATGCTGCCGGCAATGTCCATCAGTTCGATCTCGCGAGGTGATTTGATCGAGATCATCAGCACAACCCTTCCAAAACGGCTTTGATATCTTCAAAGACCTGTTCAACGCTGTTAGCTGCGTCGACATGTCTGACGATACCCGCCTTTTCATAATACTCAATCACCGGTTGAGTATTCTTATGATACTCGGAAAGTCTCACTTCCAGACTTTCAAGGTTATCATCTTTCCGCTGGATGAGCTCCGCACCACATTTATCACAGATACCTTCCTTGGTGGTAGGTTTGTAATAAATGTTGTAGATCTCACCGCAGACCGGACATAATCTTCTGCCTGTGATCCGCTTGATCAGCTCTTCATCGGCAATGTTCAGGTTGATGACACAGTCGATCTTTTTGCCTATTTCTTTCAAAATGACATCAAGATCTTCAGCCTGGTTTTCCGTACGGGGATAACCGTCGAACAGGAAACCGGCTTCCATATCATCCTGCGACAATCTTTCCACGATGATATCATGAATGACTTCATCAGGAACCAAAGCGCCCTTGTTCATATATTCCTGAGCCTTCAAGCCTACAGGAGTGCCGGCCTTGACAGCCGCACGAAGCATATCGCCGGTCGAAACATGGACCAGGTGATATTTTTCAAGTATCAGTTCAGACATGGTGCCTTTACCGGCACCGGGAGCACCGATTATCAGAAGATTCATTTTTACCTCTACTTTCCTACAAAACTCTTGTACTGTTTAGAAGTCAGCTGCGACTTCAGTTGCTTGATCGTGTCCATAGCGACACCAACGACGATGATGATACCGGTACCACCTACCGCCGCTCTCTGGGAAAGCCCCGTTAGATTGGAAGTCACATACGGAAGAAGTGCAATGAACGTCAATAACAGAGCACCCAGGACCGTGATCCTGTTGAGGACCTTGGAAACATAGTTCCTGGTCTCCGTACCCGGTCTTACGCCCGGGATGTACTGTCCGTTCTTGCCCAGATCGTCAGCCATCTTCTGCGGATCGATCGTCAGGTTGGTGTAGAAGAACGTGAACAGGATGATCAGTACGGCATAGAAGCAGAGGAACCACGGACTGGTGAAGTCGCAGATCTTCTGCAGCCAGTTGTAGGCATCCTGGTTGACCCAGGAAGCGATGATCTGGGGACCCTGGATCAGCGCCGAAGCGAAGATGACAGGGATGACCGATGCCGAGTTGATCTTTAACGGCAGATGATTGAGATCACCCTTGGTCTTATTTAATGCTCTGGAGGAAGACTGCTGGATCGGGATCCTTCTTTCCGCCATCTGCATCAGTACGACTAAGACGATGATCGCAATATACATCACGATGTAAGCGATGAAACCGCCCACACCCAGCGATGAAGTTGCCGTTTCGCCCAAGAATGTCTCATATACTACTCTGAAAGTACTGGGCATATCGGCGACGATACCGGCAAAGATGATCATCGAAGTACCATTGCCGATACCTTTGGACGTGATCTGATCAGCCAGCCACAGTAAGAAGAAAGTGCCGGCCGTGAAGATCACGGAGATATACAGATAAGATGTGAAACCGGGATTTTCAATGAAGTTGTATCCGGAATATGCTCGATCCAGATACTGAACGATGAAATATCCCTGTACCAGCGCCATGACCACCGCCAGATATCTGGTGATGCGGTCCATCTGCTGACGTCCCTTCTTGCCCGATTTGGCCATCTCGGTCAAAGCCGGGATGATATCCATGGCCAGAAGTTCGATGATGATCGAAGCCGTGATATACGGTCCGACACCCAGGGAGAAGATCGACATCTGTTCGATGGATCCGCCACCCAGGATGGACATCATTGTCAACAGGGAATTGGCGCTGAGCTTGATCACCGTCGTATTGACACCCGGCGCGGGAATTGAAGATCCCAGACGATAGATGAACAATATGCCTAAGGTGAAGAATATCTTTTTGCGTATATCCTTGTTTTTGAAGAAATCTATAAATGTTTTGAACATTAGATCACCTCTACTGTGCCGCCTGCCTTTTCAATTGCAGCAGCCGCTGCTTTAGAGATCTTGTTGCATTTAACATTTATTTTCTTTTCCAGCGATCCGTTAGCTAAAACCTTGATGCCGTCAAGCTGTTTCTTGACGATACCGGTCTGCTTAAGCATTTCGGGGGTGACAGTCGTGCCTTCCTCGAATCTGTTTAAATCGCTGAGATTGACAACTGCGTACTCGACGCGGTTGAAGTTGGTGAAGCCTCTTTTCGGCATCGATTTGAAGAACGGAGTCTGGCCGCCTTCGAAACCGATCGCTACACCGCCGCCGGATCTGGCGTTCTGACCTTTGTGGCCCTTGCCCGCCGTCTTGCCATGGCCTGAACCCAGGCCGCGGCCGATCCTTTTTCTGGTGTGTCTGGCACCTTCGTTGTATTTCATTTCATTTAAGTTCATAACACACCTCCTATCGTACTTCCTCGACCTTCAGGCCACGTAACTTAGCTACGGAGTTGACGGTCTTGAGTTCCGTCAGAGCCTGCATCGTCGCATGGACCTGGTTGATCGGCGTACGGGAACCGACGCACTTGGTGATGACGTCAGTCGCACCAGCCAGTTCAAGGATGGCACGGACGACACCGCCGGCGACGATACCGGTACCGGGAGCAGCCGGACGAAGGACGACTTCGCCAGCTCCGAACCTGCCGGTCGTTGCATGCGGGATGGTTCTGTAACCGTCGACTAACGAAATGCGCTTGACATTCTTCTTGGCGGTCTCCGATGCTTTTCTGATGGCATCGGGAACTTCGTTGGCCTTGCCTAAGCCGTAACCCACACGGCCCTTCTTGTCACCGACGACGACGATAGCCGCGAATCTCATCTTACGGCCACCCTTGACGGTCTTGGAGATACGGTTGATCTGAACAACGCGTTCTTCGAATTCCTTGACGTCTCTGGTGAACCTTCTGGGTCTTCTGTTATCTCTCTTGTTATCTCTATTTGTATTTTCCATACTTCGACTCCTTAGAAATTCAGGCCACCCTCACGGGCTGCTTCGGCAAGTGCTTTAACCCGACCGTGATACAGATATCCACCGCGGTCGAAACAAACGTTCTCGATCCCTTTTTCTTTAGCTCTTTCAGCTAATTTGGTCCCAACTGTCTTGGCAGCCTCGATGTTGCTGCCGTTTTCCAGCTTCAGTTCGACTGACGAACAGGAGACCAGGGTGTTGCCCTTCTCATCATCGATGATCTGAGCATGAATGTGCGCATTTGAACGGAAAACATTCAGGCGTGGGCAATCGGCAGTACCGTATACTTTGTTTCTAATACGTTCGTGACGTCTCTGACGTGTTTTATTCTTGTCTTGTTTAGAATACATATCTTTACTCCTTTCCCACTATTAAGCCGCAGCGGTCTTGCCTTCCTTATGAGCGACATGTTCACCCTTATACCTGATACCCTTGCCTTTGTAAGGTTCAGGCTTGCGGAATGCTCTGATCTGAGCTGCGATCTCGCCTACTCTTTGCTTATCGATACCCGATACGATGATCGTCGTCGCATTAGGTACTTCGATGGTGATACCCTCTTCGATATCCAGGTTGATATCATGCGAATAACCCAGATTCAGGTTGAGAGTCTTGCCATTCAGGGCTGCACGATAACCGATACCGACGATCTCAAGAGTCTTCTTGAAGCCTTCGGTCGTGCCGACGATCATGTTATTGATCAGGGCTCTGGTCGTGCCATGCAGCTGCTTGGTATGTTTTTCTTCATTTGCTCTGGTGCAGTTTACTGCGCCATCTTCGATTTTGATTCCGATCAACGGACTGAATTGACGTGATAAAGTTCCCTTCGGACCTTTTACCGTCACCTCATTGCTGTCAGATACTTCGATCTCGCATCCGGCAGGAATGGTAATCGTTTTATTTCCGATACGTGACATAATTTTCTCCTTGTACTCTTACCACACGTAGGCTACGACTTCGCCGCCGAGGTTTTGTTTCCTCGCATCGCGATCAGTCATAAGACCTTTTGATGTGGAAATGATGGCGATTCCTAAACCATTCAATACTCTAGGAACATTATCGCCCTTGGCATATACTCTTAAGCCAGGTTTTGAGATTCTCTTTAAGCCGGTAATGACTTTCTCTTTATCCGGTCCGTATTTCAGTTCAACAGTGATCATCTTGTCTTTGGCATTTTCGCCCTCGATTGAATAACCGTTGATGTAGCCTTCCTGTTTGAGGATGCGGGCAATTTCGATTTTGATTTTGCTTGCCGGTATTACTACAGTTTCATGTTCGGCTCTTAAGCCGTTTCTGATTCTCGTAAGCATATCAGCAATAGGATCTGTCATACTCATTCAATTACCCTCCTTTACCAGCTGGCCTTCTTGACTCCGGGGATCTGGCCCTTGTAAGCCAGCTCTCTGAAGCAGATACGGCATAATTTGTATTTTCTCAATACGGAATGCGGACGTCCGCATCTTTCACATCTTGTGTAAGCTCTGGAAGAGAACTTAGCAGGACGATGTGCTTTAACTTTCATTGATGTCTTTGCCATAAGTTCTCCTTTCCTACTTAGCGAATGGCATACCAAGTTCCGTCAATAATTCCTTGGCATCTTCGTTGTTCTTGGCCGTGGTTACGATGACGATATCCATACCACGAACCTTGCTTACCTTGTCATATTCGATCTCCGGGAAAATGATCTGTTCCCTGATACCTAAAGTGTAGTTGCCGCGGCCATCGAAAGCAGTATTGCTGACACCACGGAAGTCTCTCACTCGCGGTAAGGAGATGTTCACCAGTTTGTCTAAGAAGTCGTACATCTTCTCGCCTCTGAGCGTAACCTTGCAGCCGATCGGCGTGTTTTCTCTCAGTTTGAAGTTGGCGATGGACTTCTTGGCCTTGGTGATGACCGGCTTCTGGCCGGCGATCTTGGTCAGATCAGCTACAGCGTCTTCCAGCTGTTTGGGTTCCGCAACAGCCTCGCCGACACCCATGTTGATGACGATCTTGGCAACTTTCGGTGCTTCCATCGATGACTTGTAGTCATGTTTCTTGATGAGTGCGGGTCTGATCTCTTTTACATATTTTTCCTGTAAACGGTTCATTATTTCTTAGCCCCCTTTACATTTTTCTTGTTCGACTTCTTGGCAGTCTTCTTTTTCTTGTCTTCGACTAACTCAACGTTTGATACGGAGATCGGCAGTTCCTTGTTGATGATACCGCCGTCAGGGTTGGCGTTGTTGGGTTTGGTGTGTCTCTTGACGACATTGACACCCTCAACGATGACTCTGTTGGAACGGGGAAGAGCTGCTACGACCTCAGCGATAACGCCCTTGTCATCGCCGGCGATAACTTTTACTTTGTCACCTTTTTTGATCTTCATAGCTTCCTCCTATAATACTTCCGGAGCCAGGGACACGATCTTCATGTAGTCCTTGTCACGGAGTTCTCTGGCCACCGGGCCAAAGATTCTGGTACCCAGCGGAGTCTTGTCTTCCTTGATGATGACGGCTGCGTTGTCATCGAATTTGATGAACGAACCGTTTTCTCTGCGCAAACCGTATTTGGTTCTGACGATGACGGCCTTGACGACCTGGCCCTTCTTGGCCGTGCCGCCCGGTGTAGCGTCCTTGACTGAGCAGACGACGACATCACCGATATTGGCATATTTTCTTCTTGAACCGCCTAAGCAGCGGATGACGAGCAGTTCCTTGGCACCGGTATTGTCTGCAACTCTTAATCTTGTCTCATTACTGATCATAACGGCCTCCTACAGAATTTCCGCCTTTTCGACGACCTTTACCAGACGGAAGTGGACTTCCTTGGAAAGGTTCCTGGTCTCCATAATCTCAACAGTGTCACCGACATGGGCTTCATTGTTTTCATCATGAGCCTTGAATTTTCTCGTAAATTTAGTGCCTTTGCCATATAAAGGATGGTTCTTCTTTTCATTGATGGCAACGACGATCGTTTTTTCCATCTTATCGGATGTGACAACACCCGTAAGGGTCCTGCGATTGCTTCTTTCCATTGTCTAACAACCTCCTTTATTTGCTTTCTCTCTCGTGCAGGACAGTTAAGATCCTGGCGATCGATCTCTTTAATTCTCTGATGCGCATCGGATTATCGATGGATCCGGTGGCTCTGGCGAAACGAAGGTCGAATAGTTCGACTTTCATCTCATCCAAAGTCTTTTTCAGATCATCCGAAGATTTCTCTCTGATTTCTTTGATGTTCATAACTATTCACCTTTCTTGATAAATTTAGCCTTGATCGGCAGCTTGTTCATGCCCAGTCTCAATGCTTCTCTGGCGACTGCCTCATCGACACCGCCGATCTCAAACATGACACGGCCCTTCTGAACAACGGCTACCCAGCCTTCAGGGGCGCCTTTACCGGAACCCATACGGACTTCCAGAGGCTTCTTGGTAATCGCTAACTGCGGGAAGATCTTGATCCAGACCTGGCCGCCACGGTTCATATATCTGGTCATGGCAACACGGGCTGCCTCGATCTGATTGGAAGAAACGTAGCCGCCTTCCAGAGCAACGAGTCCGTAATCACCGAACACGACTTCTCTTCCGGCTTTCGACTTGCCTTCGTAACTCAAACGATGAGGACGACGGTACTTAGTTCTTTTAGGCATCAACATAATTACTCAGCATCCTCCTTTACAGTTTCTGCAGGTTCAGCTGCAGGTGCAGCGGCAACCGGAGCAGCTTCCTGAACCGGAGCTTCTTCCCTTCTGCCACCGTCTCTTCTGGGTCTTCTGTCTCTTGAAGGACGGCCCATAGATTTAGGTCTTTCAGGTTCCTTCACCATTTCACCCGGCAATACTTCGCCACGGCAGATCCAGACCTTGACACCCAGTTTGCCATAAGCGGTCATGGCTTCTTCCCAGGCGTAATCGATATCGGAACGTAAAGTATGTAACGATACGGAACCCTCGGAATAACCTTCACTTCTGGCGATATCGGCACCGCCTAAACGGCCGCCGATCGAAGTTTTGATACCCTTGGCACCGGCTCTCATCGTCTGCTGGATAGCACGTTTCTGAGCGGTACGGAAGGACTGTCTTTCTTCGAGCATCTTGACGATCTTCAAAGCGACCAGTCGGGCATCCAGATCAGGGTTGGCAACTTCAACGATGTTGATGTTGATGTCTTTGCCGCCTGATAATTCAGTGATATTCTTTTTCAGCTCTTCGATCTTGGAACCATCCGAGCCGACGAACATGCCCGGACGGGCAGTTCTGATGATAAGGTTGACACGATTCTTGCTTCTCTCGATCTCGACACGTGAGACTAAGCAGTCTGCACAGTCTTTGAGGATGAAATCACGGATCTTGATGTCTTCCAACAATAAATCGCCGTATTCTTTTTCGGCATACCATCTGGATTCCCAATCACGGATGACGCCGATTCTTAATCCTACCGGACTTACTTTCTGACCCATTGTTTTCCTCCTTATCTTTCATTTACGACCACCGTGATGTGGCTCGTTCTCTTCATAATCGGTGAAGCGGAACCCTTTGCTCTAGGCATGTATCTCTTCAGAGTGATACCCTCGTCGGCGTAGCAGGCCTTGACATAGAGCTTGTCTTCATCCATCTGGAAATTGTGTGTCGCATTTGCGCAGGCACTCTTCAATACTTTAGCGGTAACTCTGGCAGCCTTGTTCGGTAAGAACTTTAAGATCGCTGCCGCTTCCTTGACGTCCTTGCCTCTGATCAGGTCTAAGACCAGCTTGGCTTTTCTGGACGTGACTCTGACGGTCTTGGCTACAGCCTTAACGTCGCGAGGTGCAGGCTTGTTAACTTCTTCAACTTTTTTCTTTGCCATATTCCCTCCTACGCTTTCTTATCGGCATTGGCACCGTGACCGCCAAACTTTCTGGTCGAAACGAATTCGCCCAGCTTGTGGCCGACCATGTCTTCGGTAACATAGACCGGAACATGTTCCTTGCCATTATGAACAGCGAACGTATGTTCGACGAATGCAGGGAAGATCGTAGATCTTCTTGACCAAGTCTTGATGACTTCTTTTTTGCCGGACGCATTTAGAGCTTCAACTTTCTTTAAAAGATAAGCATCGACGAATGGGCCCTTCTTTAAACTTCTACTCATTTTCCTTCCCCTTTCTACTTATCATTTCTTCTTCTGATGATCAGATCATTAGAAGCTTTCTTGTGCTTTCTGGTCTTGACACCCATGGCTTTCTTGCCCCAAGGCGTCATTGGTGACTTACGACCGATAGGTGTACGGCCTTCACCACCACCGTGCGGGTGGTCGACCGGGTTCATTGCGGAACCACGGGATTGCGGCCGGATGCCTTTCCAGCGGTTTCTGCCGGCCTTGCCCCAGTTGACCAGGGTGTAGTCTTCGTTACCGACGGTACCGATCGTGGCACGGCAGTTGGCCAATACTTTTCTCATTTCCGTGGAAGCCAGACGCAGTGTTACGTACTTGTCTTCAACGGCCAGGATCTGAGCACTGGCACCGGCAGCTCTGGCCAGCTGGCCGCCCTTGCCGGGTTTAAGTTCGATGTTGTGTACGACTGTACCTTCTGGCATGTTACGCAGTTGGCAGCAGTTGCCTACCTTGATATCCGCTTTTTCGCCGGAGATTACTGTCATACCGACATTGAGATCTTTAGGTGCGATGATGTATCTCTTTTCACCATCGGCATAGAACAGTAACGCGATGTTGGCGTTTCTGTTGGGATCATACTCGATAGCCTTGACGGTTGCCGGGATATTATCCTTGTTTCTCTTGAAGTCGATGATCCTGTACTGCTGTTTGTGACCACCGCCCTGATGTCTGCTTGTAATACGTCCTGTGTTGTTGCGACCGCCGTTGGACTTCTTGGAGACTGTCAAACTTCTTTCGGGTTTGGACTTGGTGATCTCTTCGAAGGTCAGGGAAGTCATTCCACGTCTTCCAGGCGTAGTAGGCTTGTATTTTTTAATAGCCATTTTTCATTTTCCTCTCTATGCAATTATCCGGAAATAGCATTTTTCTTCCGATAGTTTCGATCGCTTACTTATCCGCGAGGATATCGATCGTGTAACCATCCTTGAGCTTGACATAAGCTTTCTTGAGATGGTTGGTCTTGCCAACGTATCTTCCCATACGTTTGGTCTTAGGGTTCTGGTTGACGACATTGATGCTGTCGACCTTTACGTTGAAGATCTCTTCAACAGCCTGTTTGATCTGGATCTTGTTGGTACCCTTTTTGACCTCGAAGACGACGGTATTTTCGTTTTCCTGAGATCTGATCGTTTTTTCTGTGACAAGAGGACGGACAATAATGTCTCTAGCGTTACTCATTACCTAATACCTCCCCTATTCTGGCTGCTGCCGCCTTGGTGATGACGAGCTTGTTGGCATTGGTCAGATCGTAGATGTTGAGACCTTCAACACTGGTCATGACTACATTGCCCAGATTTCTTAAGCTCATATAAGCGTTATCGAATGCTTCGTCAAAATCGACTACGAACAGCGCTTTTCTTTCGATTCCCAGATCGTTAAGGACTTTAACGAAATCCTTAGTCTTGATCTGCTTCATCTCAACGTTTTCCACGCAGATGATGTTGTTTTCATTAGCCTTCTGGCTCAAGCCGGAACGAAGAGCCAATCTTCTGACTTTTCTGTTGAGCTTGAACGTGTGGCTTCTCGGTGTCGGACCAAACGGAACACCACCGTGTCTGAACTGAGTAGCTCTGGTCGAACCCTGTCTGGCTCTACCGGTACCCTTCTGTCTGAACGGCTTCTTACCGCCGCCTGATACTTCGCTTCTGCCTTTGGTATCATGCGTACCTTGTCTCCAGGAGCTCTGCTGTCTGAGCAGTGCATCGAAGATGGCCTGTTCATTTACTTCGCACTGGAACACTGAATCGTTGAGTTCAACGTCGCCGACTTTCTTGCCGGTAAGATCTAAGACATCAAGCTTCATAATTATTCAGCCTCCTTGCTTAAGAGAACCTGCGGTTCTACATGTTTGACCTTTTTGGTCGTGGTCTTGACCATTACCAGACCCTTTTTCGGACCCGGTACGTTGCCCTTGACCAGCATATAATTCTTTTCGGCATCGACTTTGATGACTTCCAGGTTCTGGTTGGTCGTCTTTAAACTTCCATCGTGACCCGGCATCGGTGTATTCTTTTCGATACGGCCGTTGTTACGTCCTGTCGTAGCCAGGGAACCGACATGTCTGTGGACCGGGCCTGCGCCATGCGATTCCAGCAGCATGTGAGCGTGATAACGTTTGATCGTTCCTGTATATCCTTTACCCTTTGAGATTCCGGTAACGTCTACCATATCACCAGCGGAAAAGATATCAACTTTTACTTCCTGTCCGACTTCATAGTCCATCTCGTCAGATCTGACTTCTCTGATGAACTGCTTCGGAGCTGAGCCAGCCTTCTTGGCGTGGCCGATTTCAGGCTTGTTTGCACGGCTTTCCTTCTTGTCTTCATAACCTAACTGCAGCGCTTCGTAACCATCGGTCTCAACGTTCTTCTTCTGTAAGACGACGTTGGGTTGAACTTCGATCACGGTAACGGGAATTAAGTTACCTTCAGCGGTAAAGACCTGTGTCATGCCAAGCTTTCTTCCAAGTATTCCTTTCATGATGTACACCTTTCTTTACAATTTGATTTCGATATCTACGCCACTGGGCAGTTCAAGACGGCTTAAGGCATCGATCGTCTTGGCACTAGGCCCAATGATTTCGATCAAACGCTTGTGCGTTCTGATTTCGAACTGTTCTCTTGAATCCTTGTTGACATGCACGGATCTAAGGACAGTGATGATCTGCTTCTCAGTCGGAAGCGGGATAGGTCCGATGACCTTTTTGACACCGCCATCTTCAGCAGCCTTGACGATCTTTTCCGTAGCTGCATCCAATGATCTGTGTTCGTAAGCTTTCAATTTGATCCTTACGTTGTTTTTTGCCATAGAATTTTCCTCCTATATTCCATTAATCCCCTGCGGGATAACTCGCTCCATGTGAGTTCCCTGGTTATCACACAATCACACAGGTCTTCGTGTGCCAGCAATCTCCCATATCCTTGCGAGCGCTCGTATATTATATGATTTTATTAAAGGTTTTTCAACAACTTTTTGCTTAAAAAGCCTTATTTTATCGGATTTTTTAAAACACCCCTATTCAACGGCTTTTGGTGTTTCAAAATGTTAACGTTTTCATCAAAAAAAATCAGGGAAAATACTCCATTTTTATCCCTGATTTCATAGAAAAGTATTATTTATTTCCAGGAAATAGTTACAAATACTGTTTCATCAAATGGTGGAAATTGCTGTGCCTGGGATATTCTTTCAGATAGATCAGGATCAAGTCTTTCCTTCTTCCCAAATTCATAGATTCTATCACATCTCCATACGCACTGATATAAGCCGCACATTCCCAATAATAGTTTCGATAATTGCCGCCCAGAATCGCCTGCGTTCTGTTCCTGATGATCAGCCTTATTTTTCTCAGCCATTCCTCTCTCTTCTTTTCATCAAGCACGACATCGGATTTCCATCTCATAAACAGATCCCATACCAGTTCAACGCTATCTTCTGCTATTTCGTCTTCGATGAAATACTCTTTTACAAAGCTTACAGGATTAGAAAACATAGTGACCATCTTGCATATGGGCATAGTCAATTCGCTGCCTTGATATAGCAGCATCAGAAATAATGCCAGACCTTGTTTCATAAATGTTGATGACCAACCTAGATAGCTTTTCTGCTTCATTTCATAACTTATCACTTCTTCGAATCGCTCATCAAAAAAACATATCGTATAGTATTCGACCGAATTGAGACTATTGACTTCATCCCTGTATACGTAATTATTTTGTTTTTGATATTTATTTAGTTTTTGATAATATTCCCGGAAACTTTTTCTGTAATCATTAAAGTCTTCCAATTTCAAACGGCAGCGCAAATAGTTAACACTGTTTGTATTGGAATAAAAAGCTTCTGCATAGAACTTGTTTCTTATACGAATATCACCGGCTTCTTCAGCATTTTTACTGCAAGACAAGGCGATTTTACTGCGGATCTTGCGATCCAAAGGAATCAGATCCATCGCTGATAAACCAAGCTCGATCTTCTCCTGATCGTCATTAACGTCTTCGATCAGCATATCAAAAAGTTCAGGATGGTTTTCCGCATATTTTTTGGCATAATTGGCCTTCATATTTCTGTCATCCAGCATCTGATAAGCTTCTTTAAGATACCGTTTACTGTCGTTGCCGCTTCTTTCACATAAGAATTCGATCCACTTTAGAATAAATTGGTCGATATCTTCAAGTTTCCGATAACCCGCTTGTAAAATATTCTCCAATGTAACGTCACGATAAGCGAGTTTTTCTAACAAATCATATATCTTTATGGGCCGATCGGCCATTTTATTGCATTGATACGCAACATATCCCGCTTCTGCCACAGATCTTTCATATGAATCTCCAAACACTCGCTCCGATCGAAGCCCTTTTAAATCGATATATTCTTCGTCCCAATAATAGTCGCCTTCTATTCTTACTTTCAGCTCACTAAGCAGCTTAACGATTTCATAAGCATCTTCATATCTTTCCTGATCCAATCTTCCATGAATAAAGCTCATTGCATCATAAACTATTTCAATAACATTATCCTTATCAATGAATTCTTTGAGATCTTCATCGTCATCGCGCCAGTCATCATAATCTTCGTTTATCTCGCATATGAGAATCCGTTTTTCATCCTGAATCTCTTGAAGTTTTTCTTGCAAGTCTCTAAAGTCCGAATCATCGCCATTTGTGTTTTGCTCATGAATTTCGATTGGATCTTTTTCAAATGATTCAAACATAGCCAAAAAAGCTTCCCTTTTTTCTTCCTCTAAGACTCTTGCGTATTCCATAATAAAAGCTTTCAAACGCAATTCCGCTATGGAACTGTTTAATTCCTCAACTTTCTTTAAAAACGATACCAAGTTCATAATTGCCTACCTTAATTATTTAGCAGCTCATTCTTTTACTTCCACCGGATCGATCAGTTCATTCTGCTGATCGACAAAAGCCTCCTTCACATAATCCAAAGCATTGGAATCGGCGATAAAAGGCTCCAGCATATCCTTATCTTTTAAAGATATATCAAAAAAGAATAATGAAACCGATCGCAAACGGGAATGCAGTTTGCCATGTGAAAATTCCTCATATTTTCGTATCAGTTCTTCTTCATCGCCATCCATAAACTTTACGCCGATCCGATAATGATAAATTGAACCGTCATCTTTCTTCGTTTCTTTTTTGATTAAATGCGTCTTGATCTTTCCCATGGGATTTTCCTCATAGTTTCCTTTATATTCTTTATCCAGCAGATCCAATACTTCATCAGCCGAATCATTATTACTGTTATCCGAAATTGGAAAAACACCGTTTTTAAATACACAATATAGATCACCTTCATATTCGACCGCAAGGTAATGTCCATCCTTTTTTATAGCTGATATCGTATCTTCTGATCCGCAATATGCCAAAGTATTGTTTTCAACAAGGATCAGATACAGAAGTTCCTCTTCATGGTAAACAGGATATACACATATTTCGCCTTCAGACAGTTTCCTCTTCTCTATCCTGAAAGTCCTAATGCCGCTTCCGATATAATAATCGCCAACTTCATCACAATATAGATCAACATAAAGCGCTGCATCTTCTTTGGCCTTGTCAAAAGATACACCTGTTTCCGGATTAGTAACGATCTTTCCAGATGAGCATGAACACAAAACGACGATCGTTAATATCAAAATGATCCTTTTCATATCCTTAGCACAATCATAGCATAGCCTAATAAAAGGATACATGGTTTTCATGTATCCTTTTATCACTGTAGAAACAAAACTTATCAGTTAAACAATGTCCACAGAGCATTAAGGAAGGACTTTCTGACAATCTTGAAGTTGACCGTCTTGGTTCCGCCATAATTGCCTACGCCTTTGATCGTCAAAGTAGCAGTGCCCTTGCTGATATTGTTCGTGTAAGAAACGATCTCGAAATCCTCAGGATTCAGCGTCTCTTTGTTCAGCTTGATCGTGATCTCGGCTTTGTCAACAAGCACAGGTTGGCCGGTATAGATCTGATTGGCTACCTTTACTTTTGCTGAGCTGATATTGGACGAGACGACCCGGTATGTTGCTGAAACTGAACCAGTATAATTGCCCTTACCCTGAGCCGTCACAGTGATCGATGTTCCGGCAGGAACGATGTCGTTTGCCAAAACCGGAGTACCATCGGCATATGAGTATACAAGACTCTTGGCATAGTCAGTGCCGGCAGTAAGCTTCTTGCCATTGACATCCTTGATCGTCAGTGTCGACTTGAAGTTCCCCTTCTTGTTAGTAAAACTCTTGTCCGGTGCACTGGCATTCAAGGCGGACAGATCGGCCGGTGTGATCACAAAGTTCAATGTCAGAGAGCCCCGGTAGTTGCCCTTGCCTTTGACAGTGACCTTTGCGCTACCCTGCTTCGTGTTGTTCTTGTAAGCCAGAGTGTAGTCTGTGCCCTTAACAAGCTTGGTATCATTGAGAATGTCATAGATATTGACATCTGGTTTGTTGCCACCCTTCTGGAATGGCTGATCGGCGATCTGTTCAATAGAAACGTCGTTCGATGTCAGATCGATAGCTGTTATCTTGAACTTCCTGGTGATCGATCCCGAATAGTTTCCGATGCCCTTGAAAGTTATCGAAGCCGTGCCTGCTTTAGCATTATCTTTGTAAGTGACCGTGTAATCTTCACCTTCAGCCAGGACTTCGTTGACATAAGTCAGCACCATCTCAGGTCTGCATTCGCCGCAATACTTCACTTCATCAGGAACGCCGCTTATATTGACGTTACTTGCTTTCAATGTGATAGGCGTGATCTTGAATGTCTTGACGATCGTACCGACATATTTACCGATTCCCGTGATATTTATGGTGGCGGTTCCGACATTTATATTATTGTAATATTCAACAACATAATCTTCATCTTCTACCAGACCCTTGATCACGATATCCTGTGTGACAGGCTGACCGGTATAGGTCTTGCTCTTGATCCCTGATACGGTTTTTGAACTGATCGGTTTCAGATTTGCCGAGATGACATAATCCGCGATCACCTCACCGGCATAGTTTCCTTTGCCTGTGATCGTGATGTTGTACCAGACATCCTGGCCGGCAACACCTTTGGAATTTGCATCCTGGTAAGTCACCGTATAATCCGTCTTATTCTTCAGCTTTGTACCGTTGTATGTTACTGAAGAAATGCTTGGCTTCTGTTTCTTGCCGTTATAGGCAAACGCATCCTTGTTAAGTTTGACAAGAGTGTTGCTCTGATTCAATTCAGCCGGTACGATATTGAAGGTCTTGGAAACGGAATCGGTATAATTGCCCTTCCCTTTGACCGTGACTGTCGCAATACCGACCTTGATATTGTTCTTGTAAGTCACTGTATAGTCTCTGTTTTCGACCAGCAGAGTCTTATGATCGTATACTCTTAATTCCTGCTTCAAAGCCTTGCCGGTGTATTCCGGATCTGTTAACGGAGAGATCCAGATACCTTCAGGAATATCCGCTTCTCTTTCAGGACGATCTTGAAGAACGATATCGCCATAGTCGATGTTGATATCGAATTCTTCAGGCTGGGCCTCATGATCGATAAAACTGCCCTTTTCTTTCTCAGCCACACCCAGATCGGTCCTGCCGTCATTGAGTCTTTCGAATACCAGTTTTGCGATCACTTCATCTTCCGCGACACCGTTAAGATCCGCAAACGCAAAGACGAATTTGCCCTCTTGAGCGTTGTTGATCGCATAATAAGGCAATTGTGAATTTGCACGGGCGAACTTGATCACTGATGCATCATAAGTGACCTCATATAAACCGTTGTTGGTCAGTTCATCGGCACTGAGTGTAACAACAAATTCTTCGGAATCCGAAGATCCATCTTCGACTTTCGTCTTGACATCCTCTCTTGAAACAAACGAATCGACACTGTTCAAAGATCCTTTATTTGAAGAAACATTGAAACTGATCGGATCGATCTGATCAAGGAAGATCGAATCTGCATCCAGCTCTTCATCATCACGTACGCTTCTATCAGCCGCAAAGAGCTCTTTTTCGTTTTCGTTATAGAGTCCGCCAACCGGCCATACAGCTTCCGCAAACGAACCAAGTTTATAAATCGATCCATCGTAATAGACATCATTTATGAAGATGATATCGACGATGCCATCACTATTTGAGTACTTGCTCCAGTAAATATCCGTTCCATCGAAGTAAAGCGACTGGAAATACGGAATATCGGCAGTATAGCCAAGAGAACCCATGCTTTGCGGTGCAAAGTTGGCATAGCTGCCATTATATGGCATGAAACCGATATTGTACAAGGTACCGTTTTCCGCAAGTACGAAATAGTAGTCTACATAAGCCCTGTAACGGGAGTTGTAGTATGGCTCTTCATAGGCGATACCGACAAGATTTGCCCCACCGGTATATCTTGACAGATTGAACGCACCTGCGTAGTCACCGCTATCGGTATCGATCAGCAGGCAATATGTGCCATAAACGCCCATCAGGATGTTATCGCCCAGGCTTGGTGCCGGTGCCATATCCATATAGCCGATCTGCGAAGGACCTACCTCGCTAACTTCATATGTGCTTTCGTTCACCACATAAAGAGTTGATACCAAATCGTCGGAATCAAGCGAAGCGGCATATAATGTGCCATCCTTACCATAAGCAGCCGACGCCAGCGGTAATCTCAAGCTTTCGGAAAGTTTGTCATAATGCGGTAAAGAGGCTGTGTTGAATGTTGAAAGCCATACTTCCCCGTTTTCATCCCAGACAAAGCCATTCAGTTCTCTGTTTACAAGAATGAATTCAAATTCACATGACGCTGTCTTATTTGGATCTGCGTGTGCTGCCGCGGTGATCGTAGCATTTCCTTCCTTCAGACCGGTAACAACGCCATCTTCACTTACAGTAGCGATACTCTCATCAGATGATGACCAAATGACACCCTGGTCAGGTAAGCCCCAAGGACTCAGCGTTGCCGTCAGCTTGACTGATGTACCGACAACAGTCGTGACTTCCTCTTCATCAAGTGAAATATCGATCGCATTTTCCAGTTCATCTTTATTCAGATTCAGCTGAACAGTCGTAACGTTAGCTGCATAGTCCCATAATTCGATCGCTAAATGATCGGAAACATTGCTGCCGTCAACAATAACGACATATTCTTCAGTATCGATATCCTTTGTCTTGGCATTGGCTCTTGACCCTTCTGCAAACAGATCGGTTCCGGATTCATCATAGACGAATGCACCGGCGATGTATTCATTGTCACTTGCAACGATCGTAACGACGATGACATCCTGTAATTCGCCATTCTCATCTTCCTGGAAGATCCTCTTGCCGAATATCTGGTCGACACTTGGAGCCGTGTTATCGATCTTTAAACTTAATTCCATGCTGGGGTCGATCTCGCTCCAGTCGATCTTTCCGTTCTTTTGTGCATACTCGGTCGCTCCAAACAGACTCAAATCGATTTGTTCGCCTTCGGCAAGATTGTTTAGTTTGAAATCGAACTTCGAAGTTGAAGAAGTATTCTGCCATGCCGGAGGATTACCGTTGGCATAATAGTAAGCCGCATTGACGTTTCCGACATTTTCCCTGCTGCCCAGCTCATTTCCTTGATCATCAGAAAGAACATATTTCGTCCCGACGATGCTTCTGATCAAAGAGTAACGTGCCCCTTCAATGGTATTTTCACTGTTGATAGCGTTACGTTCAGGATAATATGTACCATTATCGAAATCCACACCTAACGGGTTGCCGCCCAGAACATAAGAAGTCGCAAGTGCTTTATGATAACCCGTGAACATCTGTGCTCTGCTGCCATAGACGTTATCACCTAAAGCGGTGGATACAGACATATATGCAGGCCTGTCCTCCAACTCATATTCGTATTCAAGATAAGAACCGATATCGATAACTTTGCTTTCGCCCCAAGCGCCATAGAAACCTAAGACAGGGATCGAATGAACGACACCTAAAGCTCCATCTTCCGATTCTTTTTCGGTTGCATAGAGATAGCCTTCAACATAAGCGCCGTTGACATCATAAGCATTGATATCATCACTCAGCTGGATCTCGACTCTGACGTTAATCGAACCGTTGGCCGGAACGATCGTATTTGTCGAATTGGCGAGTTTCAACGCCAGATATGCATCATAGGTCGTGATCGTTCCATCACCATCAAGATCGGCATATTCAAAATCACCAAGCGACTCTCTATTGCCTACGACAAAATCCAGGATAGCTCTGGCATCATTGCCATCGAAGACACCGTCTCCATCATCATTGAAATCAAAGGAAACAGAGTCCTCAACATATCTGATCCCATCAACGTACCACGCCAGATCCGCAAAGACAGGTGCTGTCCACGTATCAAGGTATTCGGCGCCTTCATATGAGAAGATATCCTGCGTGAAGAAATCGCCGCCTAATGAATAATAAAGATCTTTATTTGTGATGTTGTTAACAGTAAACTCAACCGTATAGCGTCCGCTTCTTTCAGGGTCATCGCCAAGTTCCGCTTTGACCTTGCCGTCTTTGGCGTATACGGAGATATCCTTCTTGGCAACGCCGTCGACTGCCGTTGAATCCATCAGAATGACGACATTGGAATTGATAGCTGCTTCAACATTCGCGAGACCGGAGCCCTGATTCAAAATGCTGTAGTAAGAACCGGAAGCTTCTTCATATAATGGAGTAGCCGTCGACATCAGCAGGCTCTGGATCAGAGCTCTTCTGGTGATACCCAATCTTTCTGCGATCGCATCCAGATCGTTTTCTCTTACATACTGCGCCATGACTGCTGAAATACCTGCCAGCTGCGGAGCAGCCATAGAAGTACCGGACATATTCTCGTACTGGTCATGGCCGCCGAGCATCTGCCCACTGGAATTCTTATTCAAACCAAATACGGCATAAATATTTCCACCTGGTGTGGTTATTTCCGGTTTCATTGACAGATTGCCCGGAACACCGAAGCTGGAGAAGCTGGACATCGTGTAATATTCACTGTCATCGACCATTGTTCCGACAGTTTCACCGACATCCATGACACCTGTCCAATACTTCATACCATCATCCGTCTGATTTTCTTCGCTGAGAGATTTAATGATCAGACCATCAGCCAGTGTGATCGAAACAGCCGGCTGCGTGTACAGATAGCTATCCAGAGCCATGTTGATGGTTCCGGACTGGTTATTGACGATGATCGTAGCGATCGCACCGGCTTCAACTGCCGCATTTGCCTTCTGATAGAAAGAAGTGGTACCACGATTGCAGATCGCGATCTTTCCTTCCAGAATATCCGCTACTTTCGCAAATTCTTCCGCTGTGCCTACCCCATCAATATAGACGAACTCATGTTCGCCACCGATCGTCCTGATCGGTTCATTGGAATATCCCGTTTCTGTGTAATAGATCTGGTATCCCATAAAGTCGATGGAATAACCGGTGAAGCCCTTATTGTTTACGGATGCCACAGACATTGTATTGGAATACGTTGCCGGTGAACCGCCACTGGCCAATGAAGTATCTTCTGAATACAGATATCCTAACGGGGTCTGATCAGCCCAGGTGCCGTTATTACCGGCAGAGTTTGCCCACACGATGTTGACATTAACCATATTGTCGATAATGTCCTGATAAGTGCTATTGGTCGTAAAACCGGCTGCTGATGAACCTAAAGAAAGGTTGACGGAATCAGCACCCAGCACGATCGCGTCTTCGATCGCGGCAAAGTAATCGGAATCATAAGCTCCGCCGCCCTTACCGAAGACCTTCATAACCAGAAGCTGGGCATCCGGTGCGTTGCCTTGCGAAGCAACCGCAGAAATCGCGTTCTTCAGTTCGATCGAACCGTCATCGCTCTTGTTATAGATGTACTTGTTTGCAGCCGCAATGGAAGCGACATGTGAACCATGTTCACCTTGTGTATCGTTGACATGAATGATGTCGAAGTCCCTGTCGATATAGTTGAATGCGTAAGGCACTTTGCTGTTGCGGTAAGCTTCATCAGAATTTCCACTTGTGCGCTGAGAAGCATTCAAAGAAGGCCACAGTTTATTGACATCTTTCTTGTCCATCAGGTCAACATCGTTACCAGTCTGCGATTTATATTCCTGGATCGCAAAATCAAAAGCCGTTGAATTGAATGACTGATGTTCGATATCTAGACCGGTATCAACTATAGCAACCTTGCTTCCGATTCCGGTGTAACCGGCTGCCCATGCCTGTTGCGTATAAGTCATATCCGTAGCAGTAGACATATTCGGATCATCTTCGTTTATAGAATAGAGATCAGGATAGTACCGATTCTCGATAAAGACATCCTCTACACCGGGAATATTTTTGATCGCATCGATCTTATCGGCCGGAACATTGGCAGAAATGATATTGGCTGCCAATGTCAGATTCCATACGACATCGAGTTCTTCTCCCTCGAGAACATCCCTGGAAATCACGGCAGCGATCTCATCCTGTGAATCCTTTAATGATTCACGGTATGCGATAGCTCCCGGATCCAGAGCGATCGATTCTGTCGAGTATCCGTTATCAATCGTGGCTTTGCCACTTAAAACAATGGAAACACGAACATCCCCTTTGAAAACTTTTTGGTTGTCTTCGTCATCATCATCGATAGTATTCAGTTTATTGGCGATACGCTCTGAATCATTTTCGATAACTTCAAAAGACAAAACCTGGCCATCTTCTGATCCTTCGTCTTCAGCAAAGACCGTATTGGTACTTAACACGGAACTGAAAAACATGACAAATACCAGAAAAATGCCAATCAGCTTTTTCATAAGTTTCGACATATATTGTCCCCCTTCCAAAAGCAAGTACATCAAAGTACTTAATATATTAAATTGTAAATGAGTTTTATAATTCACTGCAACTGATTTGAAAGTGTGAAAAATCGATTATACCAAATGTAAAACACAATAAAGAATTATCTGAAGGAATTTTCATTTTTACTCATTTATCAAAATATTAATTCGCAGTTAAAACGATCAAAATGTTATTTAAAGATGTTTCAAATACATAATGAAAAAGCAGGCATATCCCTGGCCATAATACCGGATACATCTGCTTTTTTAGTACTTAATTGCGAGTGTTTTTTCTATTCAAAGAAAGCCTGGGCAAAGAATTGTTTGATCCAAATTCAATAACGCTACCTGGATCATCTTCGGTATGAAATACGGCTACATGTCCCTTGTATTCAACCAACTCGATCTGGTACAGAGAAGCTATTTCTTGTGCAACCAACTCATCATCGCAGATAGAATAAAGTTCTCTTCCTTTAACGACCAGGCCCTTCTTCTGCCCTTTAGCCAAACAGGTCTCACTTTTCTTAGCGAAAAAAATAAACGACATCGCAAAACTCCGCTTTACTGCTTTCTTTAACGGAATCTATACTTGACTTTTGCGGTTTTATTGCTGCCATCAAGAGCTTTGACCGTGATCGTGATCGTTCCTTTCTTGACCGGCTGAACATCTACTGCATACCAGAATCCGTCTTTACCGCCATAGCAGGCTGTTGCGATCTTCGCATTGGAACTCTTGACATCGAATTCTGTAGGAGAATCACAATAGAACCAGATCTCATAATAGTAATCCGGATTGAAATAATCTTCATAGCGTGAATACTCGAATCTGAAATAAGAGATATTTCGTGTGATCCGAACGCTTGTATAATCGGTATATTCCGTTCCATCAGCTGCCGTTGCCTTCAGAACCACGTAAAGCACGCCATCATCAGGATCAATATTGCCTCCATCGATCTTTTTTGCAACCGATAAAGAGCTGTTATTGACGATCTTTATATCTTTTTTGGTGTCATCGGTCACATCATAATCGGTTCCATTGACATTGAATTTAACCGAATCGATCGACCAGTTAACTTTTTTGAGAGTCGGAGTACCATATTGGCTTCCAAACGAGACCTTATCCTTGAGATTAAGCTTCTTACCTAAAGTCAGGGTGTAATAGTATCCTAGATCGATGGCAATACTGGAAGCGGGGACTCTGACGTTGATCGTTATGCTGGCTTTCTTTTTCGAACCGTCATTTGCGGCACATGTGATCGTTGCCTTGCCGGCACCGACAGCCTTAACGAGACCATCTTCATCGACGACAGCGACTTTTGTGTTACTAGAAGACCAGACTACATCAAGATCGTTGCCGACTGCGTAACCATAGAGCCGGATCTCATTATCAGCGATCGGATGTTCATCATCCTTTAGATCAGCGGTAAACAAAACAGCACTGCTGAGTTTTCCCTTTGAATAGATCGCTCTATCGTCATCAGTTATCATCTCGACTGCAGTAGCCATCGGGCATATACGCACAAGTTTGCTTCCAAGCGTCTCGCCCGAATCGGTAGCTTTTGCATACACATAGATCAGCTCATCATATGTGATATCTTTTGGCACCGTGAGCTTGCCGGCGGCGCTGATCTTGACTTCCGGATTATCTGAAGCAACCGTCCATTCAACTTTCTTGTTGTTGGTGTTTGCCGGCAAAACATTTGCTTTATATGTGGCACTTCCACCCGGAACGATCGCATCCTGACCACTGATCTGAATCTCTTCAGCCAGCTGAAGAACTGTCACGCTACATACTGCCGTCTTCTTTGATCCGTCAAGGATCTTTAAAGTGATCTTTGCGCTGCCCTTTCCTTTGGCACAAATATATCCATCTTCATCGACCTGAGCGACCTTGGGATCACTGCTTATCCAGATGTGATCGACTTCATTCAGATTATAGGAATTGCCATTGGTATCAACCAGCTGTGTGACTTCGATCTTTCTGACATCTGATGTATATGCCGAATATTCCATGGTCAACTTGCTTTGATCGATCGCCACCGTTTTTATTTTGTATGGATTGTTCTTTACAGATGGTGCTTTGATCGTAAATTTCTTGACAGATCCCATTACACCAAGACTGTTAACGACCGCCGCATTGATCGTAATAGTCGTTCCTTTTTCAAATGAATCCAAGGAAATGTCTTCGCCATTGTAGATCTCGCCGGAAATGATCTGGCCATTTTTGATCGTCGGCTTCTTACCGTTTGTTGTGTAGATGATGGTATCTGCATAATCGCCAATATCGGTTTCAATATTGAAATATGAGCCTTCCGGTACCGGATTCAACAGATTCATTATCTGATTGTCATTGAGATCATAGACCACAATATTCGGCGTGATATCGATCCTGGAGAAGAGCTTTTCAACATCAATGATGCCAAAACCCATCTGTGATGATGAAGACTTGTTTACAGCTGTCTTCAGTACTTTTACAGCCTGATCATAATCGATTGGACCGACCTTGCTCATATACAAAGCCAATACACCGGAAACGACAGGTGTTGCCATTGAAGTACCTGACAACCAGTCGTATGCATCATCGTATGGATCATCATCTGTCGAACACGGCGATATGATATCAGAACCCGGGGCACTGATGGTCACCCACGAGCCGTAATTGGAATAGGAAGCTCTTGCACCGCTTTTATTAACCGCGGCAACCGCAATAACTCCATCGAAGGCTGCCGGATAGGATTTTACGACCGATGCATCGTTTCCTGCTGCCGCAACGACAACGACACCTGCTTTTTTCGCATCCTCAATAGCTCTCTTATATTCCCAGTCGTAACCCCATGCGCCAAGGCTCATATTGATGATATTCGCTCCACAATCTACAGATCTGTAAAGTGCTTCAACGATATCAGCCGTTTCTGCCCACTCGGAATTGTTGTATACGTTGATGCTGATCAATGTTACTCCCGGGGCAATACCTGCTCCGCCAACACCGTTATCGGCCTCCGCTGCAATGATTCCGGCAACATGATTTCCGTGACCGTTTCCATAGTATTGTCCGCAACCGACATCTTCAACTTCGACCCTGCCGATGAATTCTTCATGATCCGGATTGACAGCATCATCTATTACTGCGACTCTGATATCCGGGTCTCCCATCGTGGCATTCCAGCCCGCATAGGTATGGATCATATCATGCTGCCACTGATAGTTTTCATATGCCGGATAGCTCAGGAAAGGATCAGGATAAATGAAAGCATCATTGACCCAACCGTCCCAGTCTCTGACCTCGGGCAGGTATTCATCGCTTTGAGCAGTATTTTTATGATCGCTTTCTTCAACTACCGGCTCCTTTTTTACAAGATAATTTGGTGCCAGCAGCGGAAGGTCAGGATCATTTACCGCACTCATAAAGATATCTTTTACGGTAACTTCTTCATCGCTGACAGCGATAAGCGCAACATGATCGGAAAAAGAGATCAGTTCACAATGATAAATCTCAGCGACCTGTCTGGCGTATTCGATATCATCACACACAAAATACAGTTCGCCTTTTTTATAATCGACACCTTCTTCAAGTTCTTCGAATCTTTCCAGGACTTCATTTTCTTTCAATACCTTCTTGCCTTCAAAATCGCCTGCTCTGATGACGAAATCTTCAGGAACAGTGAAAGTGAAATCCTCCGTAATGACATCCGTTTCTTCCTTGTCGGGAACAATGATGCCGCCTTCCTGTTCAGTCTCGTTGTCTTCAAACAGCTGAGTCTCCTCTTCAGGCAAGAACTCCTCTTCAACAGAAACAGATCCTTCCTGTTCAAAGTCGATAGTTTCTTCTTCATCTTCCTCAAACACGACATCCTCATCGTCAAAAACTGTTTCGTAAATTTCTTCGCTGGATTCTTCTTCAGCTATGATCGGATTCACACTGAAAACATTGGTGAATAAGCACAGCAAAATAAACAGAATACCGATTCTTCTCTTCATAAATGAACTCCTTAAATAAATCGATGTTGAAATATCATAATATCCTTATCTCAATTATATCAAATTGCCCGAAATTCCAATACAAACCGGAAAACTGCTCTTCATGTTAATTCATAAAAATATGGCTACAGATCTAATGATCTGTAGCCATATTGAATGCGGAGAGTTTATCTCCAGATCGCATTCCAGAAAGTCTTCTGGACGATCTTGAATTTGACGGTCTTGGTTCCGCCGTAATTGCCTACACCCTTCAATACAACAGTAGCTGTGCCCTTGTTGACATTGTTTGTGTAAGAAACGATCTGATAATCACCATCTTCAAGTTTGACCTTGTTGACTTTGATCGTGATATCTTCCTTAGGAACCTCAATCGCTTTGCCGGTATAGAACTGTTTCAGAATCTTAACGGAAGCCTTCGCAATGCTGGCAGTAACGATCCTGTATTCAGCGCTTACGGTTCCGCTGTAATTCCCCTTACCGGTAATGACCACTTTAATGATCGTATTGGCATTAGGAATATCGGTTCCGACCGCTTCACCGCTGTCGGCATAAACGTACTCGATACTCTTTTCGTAATCCGTTCCGGCTTTCAGCTTTTTGCCATTGGAATCGACCAGCGTCACCTTTGATTTATAGGCATCCTTCTTGTTCGAATAAGCCTTGTCGGCAACATTGACAGTCACATTGGCAATATTTGCTTCAGTGATCTTGAACGACTTGACAATACTGCCTGTATAGTTGCCTTTGCCCTTGATCGTAACACTGGCCTCGCCCTGTGCTTTGTTGTTCTGGTAAGTCAGGGTGTAGTCTGTGCCTTTGACCAGTTTGACATTGTTGTTTCTGTCAAAGATGGTCACATCAGGTGTGGTACCACCCTTCTGATAAGGCTGATCGGCTATCTCGGCCACATCCAGTCCGTTCAAATCGATCGCTGTGATCTTGAAGGTCTTCTTGAAGGAGCCGGAATAATTTCCGATACCCTTGAACGTGACGGTCGCTGTTCCGACCTTATTGTTGTTCTTGAATGTAACAGTATAATCCGTACCTTCTTCCAGGACCTTGTTGCCTAAAGTCAAAGTCGTTTCCGGTTTGAATTCGCCGCAGTATACGACGGTTTCAGGCAGGCCTGTAACTGTAACATTATCAGCTGTCAGCTTAACAGGCTTGATCTTGAAGCCCTTCGTCACAGAACCGACGTATTTGCCTAAGCCGGTGATGGTCACATAAGCTTTGCCGACATCGACGTTGTTCTTATAAGCGATAGAATAGTCTGTTCCTTCGCTCAAAACTGTCTTGCCGTCTTTTACAACGATCTCTTGTTTGAGTTCATATCCGGTGTACACCAGAGCAGATAACGAAGAGATCTTCAGTTTATTGACAGAAACCAGATCCTTGCTGATCACATATTCGATCTCAGCCGTACCGGTATAGTTGCCCTTACCGGTAACAGTGATCTTGTAAGTACCTTCTTCTTTCGAATTCGGATTTTCATAAGTGATCGTAATATTGGAACCGTTATGTAATAATGTCTTGCCATTATACTCGACCTTGGTAACTACCGGTTTTAACTTCTTGCCGGTATAGGCCAAAGCATTCTGGTTGAGAGTGATCACGGTATTCTCGTTGCTGATCTCAGCCGGATTGATCGTGAAGGTCTTGGAAATACTGTCTTTGTAGTTGCCTTTACCGGTAACTGTGACAGTCGGTGCCTTCTTGCCATCGGCTGAAGCAGCCTTCTTGTTGTTCTTGAACTTGACCGTGTAGTCTTTGCCTTCTGTCAGCATCGTCTTGAAATCATAGACTCTGAACTCCGGCTTAAGGGCAGTTCCGTCATATGTCATATCGGAAAGTTCTGACAGCCATAAGCCATCCGGGATCTCCTCAACTGAAGCCGGACGGTCTTCCAGGAGGATATCGCCCCAGTCATAGTAGTCGGAATCCTGGATATCGTAATCGATCGGTTCAGAAGAGCCGGAAGCATTATCCTTTTCCAGTTCATTGACCTTGATCTCGACCTCTTCATCAACAAGCCTGTTGAAGACGACCTTTGCGATCGTATTTCCGGTCTCAACACCATAAAGATCTATGAAGCCAAAGCTGACCTTGCCTTCTTCAGAATCGTTAACTGCATAATACCTTACAGTCGAAATGACATCAGCCAATTCCAGGATCTGCGTATCATATTCGATTTCGAATAAGCCATTATGAGAAACTACTCTGCCTTCACTATCGATCACCGTGCCATCAGACTTGACCAGAACGATGACCTGATCGTGATCTTCGTTTGCCGGATCGATGTCGACTTTGACATCATTTCTATTAAACAGATGTTCAGAAACATTTCCTTCAGCAACGCTGTTAAGCTTGCCGCTTACTGAATTGAATCTGATAGGAGCGACCTGCGTCTCAAATACGACGGAATCATCGATTACAGCACCTGCGTGTCTATCGGAACTGCTTTCGATACCAATCAGTTCTTTTTCTTCATCGCCATATAAACCGGATACCGGCCATACAGAATCCGCAAAAGAACCAAGTTTGTATACGGAACCATCATTATAGATGTCATTCACGATATACAGATCGACCTTATTGTCGTCGTAGTTGAACCTGCTCCAGAATACGCTTTCGCCATCATAGTATAAAGACTGCCAGTATGGAATATCCACACCATCAGCGATCTGGCCGACCTCGCCCATGCCGAACCAGCTGTAGCTGCCGCCATAAGGCAGGAAGCCTGCTTCATAGAGATTTCCTTCCTGGTCAATGACCCAGACCCAGTCTGTATCGCCATAACTAGGATGATTATACTGTTCCTCATAAGCGATACCGACCAGATAGTTGCCATTAGCATAACTGGAAGAATCAAACACACCCATATAATCGCCACTGGTTGCATCAACAAGGACAATATATGGACCATAAACGCCCAAGAGGATATTATCGCCTAAGCTTGGTGCCGGTGCAAGATCCATGTAACCGATACTGGAAGGACCGACCTCCGTCAGTTCGAATGTATCTTCATCGGCTTTGTAAAGCACAGAAGTCCATTCTTCGCTATCAAATGTTGCAACATAGAATGTGCCATCTCCACCATATGCAGTTGAAGTCAGTTCCATTCTCATGCTAGGGCTCAGATGTTCATATTCAGGAATTGTCGCTGTATTGAATGAAGAGAACCACACTTCGCCATTTTCATCCCAAATGATACCATTGAGATCTTTTTCGACCTTGATAAAGTCGAAGTAGCATGAAGCACTCTTGCTTGGATCGGCAACAGAAGTTGCTGTGATGATCGCGGAACCTTCCGCAACACCAGTGACGACACCGTATTCGTTGACGACTGCGATGCTTTCATCGCTGGATGTCCATTCAACACTCTGGTTCTTGAAGCCCCAAGGACTTACAGTAGCCGTCAGTTTATACGGATTGCCGACAACCGTAGCTACATATTCTTCATCCAGAGTGACCTCGACAGGTTCATCAAGTTCTGCTTTATTCAGGTTGATCTGAACTGTCGTGACGTTTCCGGCATAATCCCAAGCCTCGGCATAGAGGTGATCAGGCATGGTGCTGTCATAAGAGAGAATGTATTCCTGGATGTCATAGACACCGGTCTTCTCATCTCTTGGACCCTGGGCAAACCACAGGTTGTCATCTTCATCATAGATGAACAGACCCGCGAGATATTCGTTATCGTAAGCCGACAGCATGATCGAGATCGCGTCTTCAACGACAGTCTCTTCTTCGCCGGCTTCTTCACCTTCGGCAGGCTCGGTCTCAGTGACGTTCTTTATTGCAAAGATAGACTCAAAGACCGGAGCGCTGTTATCGATGACCAGCGGTAATTCCTTAGCAGGAATGATCTCATCCCAACGAATATTATATTCATCGTCATAGAAGTATTCCGGAGCGGCCAGGAAACGTAAAGTAAATTTGCTGCCTTCCTTCAAAGAACCGGGATTATAACCGTAAACAGAAGAAGTCTTGGTATTCTGCCAGACGGACTGGTTACGGTTGTAATATGAAGCATACTTGCCGGAAAGCTCAGCAACACTGTCATCTATGACTTCGCCATTGCTGTCTGTCAGATCGAATCTGATTCCGGCAGCATTTCTGATCAGTGTATACTGTGCACCGACGATCGTATTGCTGGAATTGATCGCGTTTCTTTCCGGTCTGTATACCGGAACATATTCATTATCTTCAGTATTTAAAACTTCATAGAGATATGATTCCAACGGGTTGCCGCCCAAAGTATAGTTGGCATTTGTTGCAACATCATAATATATGAACGTCTGACCGGCTTCTGTCGTGAATACCGCATCCTCGTTTGGTGCATACATATAAGGAATTCTTTCCTCAAGACCGTAATCGTATTCAAGCAGAGAACCGACATCGAGCATAGAAGGTTCACTCCAGCTTCCATAGAAACCTAAAACAGGAATGGAATGCAGGACACCGATCTCACCATCAAGAGAATCTCTTTCCTGAGCATACAGATATCCTTCGATATAAGCGCCATCTCTGTCATAAGCTTCCAGCTCTTCTTCATCGAAACTGATCTCTACTCTGATATTCGTAGTGCCATAAGCCGGAACGATTGCAGCAGCCTCATTAGCCATTCTCAAAGCCAGATAGGCATCATAAGTCGTGATATCACCATCGCCATTGAGATCGGCTTCATCAGGAAGTTCGCTCGTATCACCGGCAACAACTGCATTTAAGATCGCTTTGGCATCGTTGTCATCAAATACATCCGGATTTCCATCGAAGTCGTATTCGACATCCTTTTCGAATCTGGCATCATTGACATACCACGTCAAAGTCGGATGCAGATCCGCGACCAAGAGATTCATGAACTCTTCTTCAAAACCATAATCTTCAAAATACTGGCCGACATCCTGTGTGAAGAAATCGCCACTCAGATCATAAGAGAGATCTGTGCCGGTGATATTGTTCAAAGTGAACTCAACAGTGTATCTGCCTGTACGATCAGGGTCATCACCAAGTTCGGCTTTGACCTTGCCGTCTTTTGCATAAGCAGAGATATCTTTTCTCGCTTCGCCATTGACGGCAGTAGAATCCATCAGAATGACGATGTTGGAATTGATCGCTGCTTCTACATCGGCGAGACCGGCACCTTGTTTCATGACGCTGTAATAATTGATATAATTGCCGCCATATTCAAATAAAGGTCTTGCCGTAGACATCAGCATGCTCTGAATCAAAGCACGTCTGGTGATACCTAATCTGTCAGCCTGCGCATCAAGATCGTTTTCTTTCACATACTGTGCCATGACAGCGCCGATACCCGCAAGCTGCGGAGAAGCCATAGAAGTACCTGACAGCAATTCATACTGGTCATGACCGCCTGTTGAAGAAGTCATGCCGTTGAGCGAATAGATGTCTCCGCCCGGAGTAGTGATCTCCGGTTTGATGCTCAGATCACCCGGAACACCCCAGCTTGAAAAATCGCTCATCGTATAGAAATCTGAATCATAAACTTCTGAAGTGATGTAATCTCCAACGCTCAAAGGACCGGTATAGTATTCCGCTCCATCATCAGTCGTAACTTTTTCCGAATAGTATTTAAGAACCAGGCCATCATAATACGTGATTGATACAACCGGAACAGTATATTCATAACCGGTAAGGTTCATGTTGATCGTACCGGAAGTATTATTGGCAATGATGACTGCAGCTGCACCATTGGCAGCGGCTGCATTTGCTTTCTGATAGAAAGAGGTTGAACCACGGTTGCAGATCGCGATCTTGCCTTCCAATACATCGGCAACAGCCTCAAATTCTTCATCTGTTCCATAGCTGTCGATATAAATGAATTCATAATCACCAGCGATCGAAGTCATCGGCTTATTTCCATAACTGGTTTCGTTATAGAAAATATCATAGCCATAGAAATTCAAAGTCGGTCCGGTAACACCGTCATTATCAACGGAAGCCACAGACATCGTGCTGGCATACGTTGCCGGTGAACCACCGGAAGCCAGATTTGATGCATCGGAATAAAGATATCCGAAATAAGTCTGATCGCCCCAGTAATAGTTGTTACCTGCCGAGTTCGCCCAGATCATGTTGACATTGGTCATGCCGTCGATGATCTCTTTATATGTCGGATTATAAGTCATACCGGCAGAAGCGGAACCAAGTGACAGGTTTATGGTATCGGCACCTAAGACGATCGCATCCTCGATCGCTGCAAAATAATCAGAATCATAGGCACCGCCGCCTTTGCCGAAGACCTTCATGACGAAGACCTGTGCATCCGGAGCATTGCCTTGTGTCAAAACGGTATCAAGAGCATCGAGCATCTCGCCGTCATCCGAAACGATGTATTTATTCGCTGCAGCAATACCGGCAACATGTGAACCGTGTTCACCCTGTCCGTCATTCATATGCGTCACATCGTAATCGCTATCGATGTAGTTGAACATGAACGGGATCTTGGAGTTCAGATAAGCATCGGAGCCATCGCCATCAGCTCTATCCGAAGCATTGAGCATACTCCAGAATCTCTTTACATCTTTCTCTTCAAACAGATCGACTTGCTTGCCAGTCAGTTCTTCAAGTTCGCTGATCGCATAATCAAAAGCTTCACTGTTGTAAGAAATATGTTCAATATCAAGACCTGTATCAACGATCGCCACCTTGCTTCCGGCGCCGGTATATCCGGCTGCCCAGGCATAGTTAGTGCCGGTCATTCCGGTAGAAATGGACATATTCGGATCATCCGCAACAGTCTCATCTACCTGAGGATAATACTGCATTTCCACAACGACATCCTTGACGCCATCTAAAGCTTTGATCTCATCGATCTTTTCAGCCGGAACCTCAGCCGAAATGATATTGGCTGCCAGAGTCAGATTCCAGATGACATTCAATTCTTCGCCATTCAGGATCTTTCCGGAGATCTCTGCTGCCAAATCATCCTGAGTTTCTTTCAAAGACTCACGATAAGAAACGGCAGACGGATCAAGCGAGATACCCTGTGTTGAATAACCCGCATCCATTGTTGATTTGCCATCGAGCACGATCGAAACACGGACTTTACCCTTCAGCACTGCTTCAGGTTCGGTCTTGGTATCAACCTTGTTCAATTTCTTAGCCGTTCTCTCTGTATCGTTCTCAACAACTTCCCAAGTCAGAAGATCTTCATCTTCTTCACCTTCTGCAAAAACCGTATTGGTTGATAATACAGAAGTGACCAAAAGAATCAGAACGATCAGGATACTGATAAGTTTTTTCCCTAATTTTTCCAAATTATAATCTCCCCTCTAAATACAGGCGCAAATCAAAAAAACTTTGCCCTATAATATCTAAATTTTATTACAGTTCAATATTCAATTACAATAAAAGCTTAAGAAGAAATACCTGTTTTTCAGACAGCTTTTTGCAGTCAATGAAAACATTTTCAAAGCTGTTCTTTCTTTATTCCGCTATACAAAAGACCTCTCAAGATACCGAACAGTTTATGAAAAGCGAAAGACAATATCAGACACAATATAAAGATGAACATATCCTGGATAAACAAGGGACCACCCAGAAACCTTCTGACAAGCATCTTAGCCAGACCCTGGCACATATAGATCTCCAGGGAGATCTCTCCAAGCAGGTCAAACAGATCACCTTTTATACTGCAACAACCCGAGAAGACCCCGAGCCACACAACAAAGATCATTTTCTTGATGCTTGAACAAAACTCACCTTTAAAATGGCCTTTCCACAAGAAGATAGTCAGCAAGACCGTTACAGTCAATACAACCGAAATAAACGCTCTTTCTCTCTTCTTTACTTCTTCTATCGCTCTGTTTTCATTGCATGCATACACGATACCGGCGAAAAACAAAGGATCGGGAAGATTCGGATTTTTAAAGCCCAAAAGATAAGCGGCTAAGGAAAACACAACCAGAACAAACGCGATAAATGAAAACAGCTTCTTATTATCTGAACAGACCATCATCAGGATATAGAAATAGACATAATGAACGATGATGCTGATCAAAAACCACGAATACATGACAATAGGCGAATAAGAAACGATGCCCTTCAGCACCTCCCCAAAACCATATGGCTGACCTATCAGCAGATAATACGACCAGTAAACCATGGTCATGATCAGATAAGGCAATCCGACCTTCAGAAACCTTTTCATCGGATATGCTTTTATATATGAAGGATCATTAAGATAACCCTTTGTCAGTCCATAACTGCTGATAAAAAAGAAAGCCCCTACGACCACATTGGAAAGATAGGAAAATAGCGGATAAAGCAAGTCGGTCTCTTTGCTGACATGAAAGATCAGAATCAATAATGCAAAGATCCCTCTTAACCGATTGCAGAAAGGGACAGAAAAGGGCTTGGCAGAGTCGCTTTTGACAATTGAAAAGATAAACAAAATTAGTAAGATAACAAAAATGAAAGATTCAAAGGTAAACATCAAGACAATTCTAGCACACTTTAAAATGAAGCATCTTCATTCGAAGACAAACCAAGATTTTTTACAGAAACTCACAATTGAGCAATATAAAAGAATGATTATTTTTCTTTCTTCTCATTCAGCAATACAAAAGAACTGCTTGATGCGTTTTGAGAAAGAAGGATAGCGATCAAAGTGAGGGCACATAAATTCAGCGTTGTTGCCGAATTGAACATGCTTTGTCCAAAATAGGCAAACAGACCCGAATACAAACCAAAGATCAATCCGCTTTTCCTGTTTTTGAAACGAAAATAAGAAAGAAAGATCGACAGCCAGCAGATAGCCCAAGAAACAAAACCGAAGATCCCCATGGACATCAACATATGGATCGCTTCATTATGAGCCGAATTATAGATCATTCCCGTCTCTTCACTCATACCTGTATAGATTTCTACCAGCAGTTCAGGTCCGACCCCAAACAGTTTTCTGATAATATCATAATCATTGCTGAAAACTTCAAAAGATATGCGCCAAATCTCTCCTCTTTTATTTCCGAAATCATCCGAAAAACCGGAAACAATTTTTGCCAAAACAAATAATACAGCGATCCCCAAAACAATTTCGCAGATCAGTATTATTCTTCCAGCAAACTTATCATACTGTTCTTCTTTGATTTTGCTGCTAAAAAGATAAAGTAAGATGCCTAATACAATCAGCACAGTATCAGTAATGGGGTGGATAAGAAAATTGCCATATCCTTCCATATACATCAATCTTTCCGAAAAAGGCGGAAGATAAGATATCGCGAGAAAAGAAACAGCTGAAATAATTATCAGGACGGATATCCTCTTAAGATTAGCTGTGCTCCTTAATACGAAAGGCATCATGAAAAAAGCACAAAAACCATATGCGGCATAGATGCTGTCGGCACCGTTTAAAACGGAAACAACGATGCCTAAAATTGATACGAAAAAATACAGATACTTCATATCTGTCCTTTTTTCACCAAGGTAAAGACAAACAAACAAAGGTACCAGCAAGCTCATCAGACCTACATACCAGTTGCAGTTTCCGATCGTACCATAGTAATTAAAATACAGCGAATAAGCTATGACCTCTCTAAAGTGAAACAGATCCATCTTCATAGCATCCGTGATCGAAAGAAGGAATTGAGCAGCACAGGCAAAAATGACCGGAATGTAGACCGTTTTTTGTTCAAACGGTCCCCCTTTCAAAGCAAAATAGATCATGATTAATGAACCGATCGCATAAAAACCGATCTGCCACCCCGCTTCTCCGCTTAGTGAATAATCCGGCGCAAGGGAAAAGACAGTTGACAATAAGCTCGTTATCAGAAGAAAGATCAAACCTAGGTCAAGCAGATTCTCTATCAGTCTTTCTTTATTTTTGATGTATCTTATGAACGAGGTCACAACAAGGAAAGGAAGCATAAGCAGAGTGATGAAAGAAAAACAAGAAGCTTTAGACTCCATCAGATCATAATACGCATCATGCACATAGAAAAGAAGCAGGAAAGAAACAAGATAAAGATACAGGAAAAAACATGTATTATATATCAGCTCATAGGTATCATTCTTTTTTCTTTTCTGATTCTTTGTTTTCACATTCAATATGATACTATAGTCCCTCCCGGATTTATAAGGCAGACGTTCGATTATCGTTCATTAGTATTTCTGAAAAAGCTGCAGATCATCATCCGGAACATGAATGCCGAATAGATCTGCAGCTTTATTGATATCTGTTATCAGATAGAACTATTAATCCTTAGGACTGAAGCCGATAAGATCCATCACCGTTTCAGTCGAGTATCTTCAAAGTCACGGTAAAACTCACTGAAGCGCTCTTTCCTGAACCATCTGTCGCTTTAGCGGTAAATTTGACCGTTCCCGCTTTGCCGGTAAATGAAATAAGACCATTTTCATCGATGCCGGCTATCTTGCTGTTGGAAGAAGACCAGGTGTAGTGCCTGATGGAATCGGCCGGTTCACTAATTGCATAGAGCTGATAGACTTCAGGACCCGTTAATTCAATAGGTAGGGTCGAGCCATTGAGTATTTCACCTGAGAAATCAGTGATCGTAACAGAAGTCGAAACAGGACAGATGTATACGACATAGGAACCGGATACTCCTGATCCATCTTTTGCTGCCGCCGTTATGATAACAGGTGTCAGTTTCGATACAGCCTTTGCCGTGACGACGCCGCTTGATGATACGGTCGCGGCAGAAGTATCTGAGGAGGTCCAAGTCACCGTCTTATTGGAAGCTGTGGAAGGCGTGACGTCAGCCTTCAAAGTGATCTTCTGTCCCTTGGCCGCCATATCATAATAGGCATCACCGGAAGCGTATGCGTCACCTGAGGCATAAGCGTTGCCTGAAGCACCCGAAGGTTTCTTCGAATTGTAAATGGTGATCTCTTCGACGAGATTTGCCACATTGATGGTGACTGATCCCGATTTGCCTGAGCCGTCCTTGGCCTTGGCCGTGATCTTGACTGTTCCCTTTGTGCCGTATACTGTGACCTTTCCGTCTTCATCGACTGTTGCCAGCTTGGGC
>JAFRIG010000024.1 GCA_017432895.1 Erysipelotrichaceae bacterium
AGCTCCATATCAAAGAATATGGTCGCTATATGGACGACTTCCTTCTCTTCCACAAAGACAAAGCCTATCTCGAATACTGCAAAGACCAAATCGAAAAGGGCTTGAATGCGCGTGGCTATCAACTACATCAAAAGAAGACACGCATCTTTCACATCAAAGAGGGCTTTCGCTTTCTCGGCTTCTACTACTCACTCACCGATACTGGCAAGGTCTTGATGTTCGTTGATCCAAAGAATGTGAAGATGGCTAGAAGGCGCTTGCGCCGTATGGCTGGGCTAGTCAGAAAAGGCAGGCTCACCAGGCACAAAGTCGATGAATGCTACAAGTGCTGGCGCAACCACGCATCAAAGGGCGACTCACGCGCTCTGTTGCAGCGAATGGACACCTTCTATGAAGACCTCTGGCACTAATTATGGTATAATATAATCAGATCGACTGCGACTACTCGTTATGAGCGGTCGCTTTTTTGATATGGAAGACATTATGGCAGAGCAGACACCGCAACCAGAAGAAATAATGGCCGTGAATGGCTCTGTTTCTGGTGAAATGCCACAAAATGACGGAGTTGTCAAAGAAGTCGGAGAGAAGTCCGAAAATATAGGGAGAAACTCAGATGGAACTTTCGCTGAAGGCAACGAGATATGGAAGAGTCGCGATCCTGAAATATCGCACCGACCGATACAAGAGCTTTCATACAGAGTGATGTCCAAAGTGCGCCACGCTAAGAACCCACAGCGAGTGCAGGACGACCTCAACCGACTTGACGAAATCATAGATGACGAGAACTCTTCTCCTGCCGATGTGATGCGCGCGCTTGATATGAAGATAAGGCTCAACAACGGCTACGATCCAGTCGAAAACAAAGTTTCAGGTGAAGTGATGCAAATCACGGAAAACCCACTCAACCAGCTCTCCATTGAAGAGCTACGCACGCTCAAAGCACTAAAGAAGGAGTCCAGCGATGGAAAATAAGAAGAAACGAACACTCAAGCCTCAGACCTTACTGGAAACTGGTCGCTTGAAAATCTCTGCCGAAGCCAAAGCTTTACTTGAGAAAATGAAGGGGGTGAAGAAATGATCAGTGTCATCATCCCAGTCTATAACGAGGAACCCTTCCTCGAACGATGCCTAGATAGCTTGGCCAAGCAGACGGACAAGTCGGCGCAAGTCATTATCGTGGATGATGGCTCAACTGATGGCTCGCCTAAAATCTGCGACCACTACGGCAAGGAATATGGCTTTGAAGTTTATCACCTGGAAAACAATGGTGTCTCGGTCGCACGCAACTTTGGGATGGAAAAGGTCAAGGGCGAATACCTCACTTTCTTAGATGCTGATGATGCCTACTCTTTGAACGCCATCGAAGTGATGAATGACTTGGCGAAGCGTGGCGACAATGTGATACAGTTCGGCCAATACCGCCACACCAAAACGCAAGAAGAGCCTATTCTGCGCGCCTGGCCAAAGGGCGAATACGACCTAGACCACTTACGGCGCTACTGGCAGATGGTATGGAACAAAATCTACA
>JAFRIG010000025.1 GCA_017432895.1 Erysipelotrichaceae bacterium
TCGTGACCTTCCTTTCCCATAAAACACTCAAAGCTCTTAAACATCAATTTGGGAGTATTCAGAGTTTTGAGAGTCTGTTCAGAATTATTGTCACAGATCAAAGGCAATCAATGATAGGTACGGATTATTGGGCGGTTACGTTCTTCAAACAGATCGGCAAGCATAAAGCCCATCGTCAATCCGATCACGGAATAATAGTCATCGCTATGACAAAACAAGACCCCGGTCAGACAATATAAAGTCAACAGCGGATACAGGATCTTCTTGGAAACTTTCTTAATCAAAGCATCGAAGACAAAAACGGCCACAAGACTGATCAAAGCCCCGGTCAGGACATCGGTAGGATAATGCACACCCAAAGCCACCCGGGAAAGACAGACAAGAAACACGACAGGCAGATACGATTTGGCGAAGAGTTTCTTACGCTCATAAAGATACAGTGTAGCCATCACCGCCGAGATCGAAGTGGCATGGCCACTGGGGAAGGAATAGCCCTGCCTGGCGATATCGTAGATGTCGTAGCCCTTTTCCGGAGCCCAAAGACATTTGATCACTTCATTGGCCATATATGGTCTCATCCTTAGGAAGATGTTTTTGAGCTGATCGGTGATGATCTGGGGGAAAAGGAAGGAAAGGATCATGTTTCTCCCCCACTCCTTTTTATAGCCGTAGTAGACTACGACCGCCAGCAGTACCGGCAGGATAGGTTCACCAAACTGGGTCAATAAAACAAACAGGCTTTTTAAGAAAGGCCTGTTTTCAATGATATTTTGTAACCAGACGATCAGGGAGACTTCCCAGTCGAATTGGAAGATGTTGGCCATCTACTTCCTCTTCTTCAGTTCACTGAGGGTCGTATTATAGGCTTCCTCCTCGTAAGGATAGGAAAGATCCTTATAAGTCTCACCCACCAGCAGTTTGACGATCGTTTTCATGAAACATGGATTCTTGACTAAGACCGGACCGATGATATGGGTACCGAAAAGATTGCGGTAGCGGTAACCTTCATAATCGTTGTCGACCAGGGTCTCGTATTTGAAATCATAGGTGAAAAGCTTAAAGTCTTCTCCCCCTGCTATCAAAGTGGAACGGTTGATGAAACCGACGACTTCACCGATCTCTTCATTATGGACGATCACATCGCCGGTATAGCGTTTCTCACCCGTAACGACACTCATTGGAATGATATTCAAAGCCTTGTGTTCATCGATCTTCTCACCAAGTAATTCCATCGCATTGCCCGTAAACAATACGACTTTACCCGCTTCAATGAATTTCTTTAAGAAATGCCGGTATTTAAGCAGCTCTTCCAGAGCAGCCAGCAGAGCTTTTGAAGTCCCCGAGCCCATGTAGATCATGTCATAGTTGTCAGGATCAAAGCTCTCGTAGAGCTCCTTTTTATCGATCATGACTTCTTCGCCCTGATCCTCAAGATGTTTCTTCAGACTGTGAGATTGGCGTAATCGCCATAGAGGTTCATCAGATTGGGATACAGATGCAAGATCTTCATTGTCCGACCTCCTTCCACAGTTTGCCTTCATCGGAGAAACAGGTCAAAGCATACAGCTGACCTTCACTGTTATCTCTCAGATAAGATACGGCATCCTTGACTTCCTTGAAACAGATCACTTTATTCATATCGATACCGGCATATTCAAAGCGGATCGCCACATCGGAAAGATACTTGCCGGCGACGACGATCTTGACGATATTGGCACTGTTCAGCATTTCAAACTTGATATCCCAGAGCCAGGAAGTATCGGAAGTGAAATACTTGCGGCTGATGTCGTCGATGATCAGAAGCAACGTCACTTCTTCTTTATTGCTTATATAGGCCAGATTGCGGTCATACGAGGTGGTATTTTCATGTTTTGAGATCAGTAAAGTGCCCTTGTTGTCGCCAATCATAAAGTCTTTGATGCGACCGTTTTGGATCAGGTAGTCACTGAGCGCTTCGCAGATGAGATTCTGATCGATTTTCAACAAGGAACCGACCGCAAAACCGGCTAAAACATTGTAGGCGTTGGTGATGGAGTTGAAAGCCAGATCCAGCTGATATTCTTCGTTGATGATGACTTTACCTTCTTCCAGATCCATTTCGCTGATATAGAAATCGGGATCGGGACGTTTATAGCCACAGGAGAGACATTCGTATTTGCCCACATGAGCGAAATGACGGTATTCATAGACCATCTTCTTCTTGCATACGGGGCAATAGAAGCCATCGTCATAGATGCTCTGGCACTCTTCGGAAACATACTGGTTGTCTTCGATACCAAAGAAAACGGCTTCGTTGTCATAACTGACGCTTAAGGATGATACCAGCGGATCATCGGCGTTTAAAACCAGGATAGCTCCTTCATGGATCGACTTGGCGATCTCACTTAAAACAAATTCCGGATCACCGTTTCTGGTCATCTGATCGCGATAGAGATTATTGATGACGTAGTACTTGGGTGTAATGTATTTAAAGATATACTTGGCATATCTTTCATCCGCCTCTAAAAGCAGGACATCCTTATCGAACTTGCCGCCCAAAGAACAGTTGGAAAGCACCAGCGTCGTCACGCCTTCGATCTGATTGGAACCCTCGTAATTATACGCATAGCTTAGACCCGCCGTTTCAATGATCTTATGGATCATTTCCACCGTCGAAGTCTTGCCATTGGAACCGGTGACCGCAATGATGTTTTCCGGTAAGTCGATTCTGGAAAGGATGTCCGGACAGATCTTTAATGCGATCTGACCGGGAAAAGAAGAGCCGCGGCCGAAAAGCTTGCAGACCCGCTTGGCTAATTTACAGATGATGATCGCCAGAAATTTTCTCATAGCTTTATTATAAACAAAGAAAAAGAGTTAATCACTCTTTTTCTAACATACGATCGAACCGACCTCCATATCCGTAGACAGGAGTTCGAGTACTTCCTTGCCGTCGATCTGTTTGACGGCCGACAATAACATGCCGTTGGAATCCAGGCCTCTGATCTTGCGCGGCTTGAGGTTCATGACCGCGATCACCTTGCGTCCTACCAGTTCTTCAGGCTTGTAATATGCCGCGACACCGGATAAGATCTGTCTTCTTTCATAACCGAAGTCGATATCGAAGACCAGGATCTTGTCGGCATTGGGATGCTTCTCACAGCTTACGACCTCACCGACGACCATTTCAACTTTATCGAAATCGGCGAATTCGATCTCGGCCTTGTGCTCGACCTTCTCTTCCGGCTTATCCAGATAGGCATGGACTTCTTCCATCGTCTTTTGCGGATCAAGTCTGCCAAACAGTGGTTCAGGCTTGTCGGTGACCTTGTTGCATTCATAGGCACCGAAGCTTTGCAAACTGTCATAGGATGTCTGATCGGTATTAAGCTGGGTAAAGACCTTGGCGGATGTTTCAGGCATGAACGGTTCCATCAGGACCGCCCCAAACCTGATCCCTTCAAGCAGATTGTATAAAACGGTATTGAGTCTGGCCTTATTCGCCTCATCCTTGGCCAATGTCCAAGGTGCAGTCTCATCGATATATTTGTTGCATCTTCTAAACAGTTCCATGATGGCTTCAATGCTGTCACCGACTCTTAAACCGTCCATCTTATCTTCTACAGTCTTGACGGTATCCAGGATGGTCTGTTTGAATTCCTTGTCCAGTTCTTCCTCAACGAAGTTTTTATCGAGCTGACCGTCAAAGTACTTGTTGGTCATGGCGATAGTCCTGTTGACCAGGTTGCCATAGACATTGGCCAGATCGGAATTGATCCTTTCGATGACCAGTTCCCAGGTGATCGTGCCATCCTGGGCAAAAGGCATCTCATGCAGGGTGTAGTATCTGATCGCATCGACCCCGAAGAAGTGGACCAGATCATCCGCATAGATCGCATTGCCGCGGGACTTGGAGATCTTGTCTTCCCCTACCAGCATCCACGGATGGCCAAAGACCTGCTTAGGCAGCGGTACATTAAGTGCCAGCAGCATGATGGGCCAGTATAAGGTGTGGAAGCGGATGATGTCCTTGCCGATCAGATGCAGATCAGCCGGCCAGTATTTCTTGTAGAGTTCCCCATGGTTGCCATCCACATCGTAACCAAGACCCGTGATATAGTTGCTTAAGGCATCGATCCAGACATAGACGACATGTTTGGGATCGAAATCGACCGGAACGCCCCATTTGAAGGAAGTTCGGGAAACACACAGATCCTGAAGACCGGGCTTGAGGAAGTTGTTGATCATCTCGTTCTTCCTGGATTCGGGCTGAATGAATTCTTCGTGATCGTTGATGTACTCTTCCAAGGTCTTCTGATACTTGCTGAGCTTGAAGAAATAGGATTCCTCCTTCTCCTTATGTACTTCCCTGCCGCAGTCGGGACACTTGCCATCGACCAGCTGCGAATCGGTCCAGAAGGACTCGCAAGGCGTACAATACCAGCCTTCATATTCGCTCTTGTAGATGTCACCCTGATCATAGAGCTTCTTGAAGATCTTCTTGACCTGTGCCTCATGATCCTCATCCGTCGTGCGGATGAAACGGTCATAGGAGGTATTCATCATGTCGAAGATCCGTTTGATCTCGCTGGCCTGTACATCGACGAACTCTTTGGGACTCATGCCCGCCTGAATGGCCTTTTCTTCGATCTTCTGGCCGTGTTCATCAGTACCGGTCTGGAAATAGACGTCGTAGCCCAGCATCCGCTTGTACCTGGCGATCGCATCGGCCATGATGATCTCATAGGTGTTGCCGATATGCGGCTTGCCACTGGCATAAGCGATGGCAGTGGTGATGTAATACTTTCCTTTGTTTTCCATAATAAAACCTCCTAAAAAAACAAAAAAGGTGATCGCAAGGGCGCTATCGCGCGGTACCACCTTTATTTCTAGCTTCATTCTCTTAACGCGAGGACACGTCACTGCCTACCTATCGACAGCGATGTTCAGGATCCATCTTCATCCGCCTTGACTGTCATCTTCCACCAAACGATGACTCTCTTTAAGCTATTGCGGATAATCTATCCATCAAAACAACTTTATTCTAACATATAAAGTCTATTCAAAAAACTATTTTTGCAAGCGGGAAATGATGACGTTAGCCGTGATATTGCCTGTCACATTCAAAGTCGTATAAAGCATATCCAATATCTTGTATAAGCCCGAATAGAAACCGATGAAATCCAAAGGAATACCCAAAAGCTGCAGATAGGTCGCCCCGATCACCACACCGCCGTTAGGGATACCCGGAGCCGACATGTTTATGATCAAAGCTGACAAGGCCATCAAAATATAGGTCGCAAGACTTATCTCGACCCCATACATCCGGCTGCAGAACAGTCCCAATAAGGCAAAAGATACCGCTCCCCCGCACATGTGGATCGTGCAGCCCAAGGGACTTACGACATCCACCACTTCACTTGAGACCCCGAATTCCTCCTTACAGACCCGCATCGTCGTCGGCAGTGTCGCCGCACTGGAACAGGTCGTCAAAGAGACCAGCCAGACCTTATAGACCCTGCGGATATACTCTAACGGCGAGATCTTTCCTATAAACCAGACCGGCAGGATCATGATCACCAGGATCGTGACCAGTCCACCCAGATAAGCCATGGCGATATATCTAAGGCCCACACCGACGATGGTTGCACCGTAGCTGGCTACCGTGTTGGCCATCAGTGAAAACACAGCCAGAGGTGTCAGATACATGATATATTCAAGGATCCTGAAGAAGACGTCTCTGATTATCTCAATAGCTTCCGCCAGCTTTTCGCCTTTTTCGACTTTACCGGCTGCCATCCCCAGCATATAGGCAAACATGATGATCGCAAACAGTTTGGTCTCCGCAAAGATAGTGATGATATTGCTCGGGAAGAGATTGATGATGATCTCCTGAACGCTCAAAGCCTGTGTACTGCCGTTCCAGTCCGTCGCCGGGAAAGAAAAACCCTTAGCCGGATCGATGAGGATGGTCAATAGCGACATCAAAAGATATGTCGCAATAAACATGACGATATAGGTCACGATGGCCTTGGTCAAAGAAGAATCTTTCCGTTTGGATGAATGATAGATGGTCGGAGCGATACTTGTGAAGACGATCGGACCGATCATGAATTTCAAAAGATTGATATAGATGGTACCGATGAAAGAAAGCGAAGTCGCCAAAGGCTTGGCCAAAAGACCGGCCAAAATACCTAAAACAAGACATAACAATGTCAAAAGTGAGATATTTCTTTTCATTGGTTTAGATCTGTGATTTTAGATAGGCGAAAAGGAAATTGTTTATTTCCCCGTTCATCACCTTATCGACGTTTCCTTCTTCATAATTGGTCCGATGATCCTTGACCAGCGTATAGGGACAAAAGACATAGGACCTGATCTGGGAACCCCATTCGATCTTGCGCTGTTCCCCTTTCAAGGCTCGCTTCTCGTTTTCCCGATCTTCGATCGCCTTCTGATAGAGCTTGGCCTTCAAGACGGCCAGACACTTCTCACGGTTGAGGATCTGGGAACGTTCGGATTGCGAAAAGGCCGTTAAGCCGGTCGGGATGTGCTTCATCCTGACGGCGCTGTCGGTCTTGTTGATGTGCTGACCGCCGGCTCCGGAAGAACGCATCGTATCGACTTCCAGGTCTTCATCCCTGATCTCGATCTCGATCTCATTGTTGAACTCCGGCAAAACTTCCACCGAAGCAAAAGAAGTGTGTCTGCGGCTGGAGGAATCAAACGGTGAGATCCTGACTAAACGATGAACACCCGTCTCCCCTTTAAGGTAGCCGTAGGCCATATCGCCCTTGATCGCCACCAGACAGGACTTGATACCCGCCTCATCAGCCTCTTCATAGCTGATGACCTCGAAACCGTAGCCATTGTTCTGGGCATAGCGCTGATACATCCTGAAAAGCATCTCCGCCCAGTCCTGAGACTCGGTACCGCCAGCTCCGGGATGGATCTCCAGTAAGGCATTGGAATGGTCGTAGTCGTTTGAAAGTAAGACCTTGATCTCGAAATCTTCGAAATCCTTGGCCGTATCCTTGTATTCCTCTTCCAGCAGTTCAAAAAGCTCCGCATCGTAGTTTTTATTGAGCTCATCGAGCTCAGCTAAAAGCCCTTCGATGTTTTTTTCGTTGCTTGCGTATCTGGTTCTTAGATCCTTAAGCCGGTTGTATTCCTTGATGACACTCTGGGCTTTTTTCTGATCGGACCAGAAGTTTTCGGCACTCTGTTGTGCCTCCAGCTCTAAAAGCTGCTTATCGATTTCAGCCAGGTCAAAGAGAGTCGCCTAAATCTTTTAACTTCTTTAAGGAAGTGTTTAGGCTTTGTTTCATTTCATAAATTTCCATAATTTATTTTTCCTTTATGACGATCTTCAGATTGTTACAGAAAGTGACGACGTCGGAAGATATCGTATTCATCATGTTTTCAAACAGTTCATAGCCTTCTTCGACATAAGCCTGCAAAGGATTGTTCTGGGCATAGGAACGTAAATGGATGCCTTCCCTGAGTTTGGACATGACATCGATATGATTCTGCCAGGCTCTATCCATCAGACGCAGGACCATCGTCCTTTCGATCGGCAGGATCTGCTTCTTGACCGGCTTGATCTTGTTTTCATAGGCTCCAAAGGAGATCTCTTCACACTTGGCGATCGTCTCTTCCTTGTTTAAACCTTCGATGTCTTCGCTCTTGAAGTTGACAACGCCCATGTTGTTCAGACGCTTGGCGATCGAAGCGTAATCGATGACCTCTTTCTTGCCATCGATGGAGATATCGGTCTCAACGATATTTTCCATGACTCTTGAAAACATGTTTTCCACCACTGAATGGATGTCCTCATTTTCTAAGATGTAGTTTCTTTGGGCATACATGGTCTCACGCTGCTGACGCATGACATCGTCATAGTCCAGCAGAGCTTTACGGATATCGAAGTTGAGACCCTCGACCCGCTTTTGCGCACTGGAAATGGCCTTGGAGACCGTCTTGTTTTCGATCGGAATGTCACCCATCTGTTCAAACAGACCCGAGATCCGATCGGAACCGAATCTGACCATCAGTTCGTCTTCCAAAGAGACGTAGAAACGGGAATAGCCCGGATCGCCTTGCCTTCCTGATCGGCCACGCAGCTGATTGTCGATACGCCTTGATTCATGACGCTCCGAACCCAAGACCACCAGACCGCCCAGTTCTCTGGAACGGTCGGTCAGCTTGATATCGGTACCACGGCCGGCCATATTGGTGGCAATCGTGACCGAACCTTCCTTGCCTGCCTTGGCGATGATCTCCGCTTCCCTGGCATGGTTCTTGGCATTGAGCACTTCGTGTCTGATCCTGGCCTGTTTAAACATCCGCGAGATCAGTTCCGAAGTTTCGACCGAGATCGTACCGACCAGCACCGGCTGGCCCTTGGCATAGAGCTCCTTTACTTCTTCCAGTAAAGCGTTGTATTTGGCCCGCTTGGTCCCAAAGACCAGATCGGGATAGTCGACTCTGATGACCGGCCTGTTGGTCGGGATCTCCACGACCCGCATGTTGTAGATGGAAAGGAATTCCTCCTCTTCGGTCTCGGCCGTACCGGTCATGCCGGCCAGCTTGTTGTAAAGACGGAAGAAGTTCTGATAGGTGATCGTTGCCCAGGTCGTCGTTTCCTGTTTGATCGGCACGCCTTCCTTGGCCTGAATGGCCTGATGCAGACCATCGGAATACTCACGTCCGGGCATCTTACGGCCGGTGTTCTGATCGACGATGATGACTTCATTGTCTTCAACGACATATTCGACGTCTCTGGTCATGATGTAGTTGGCCTTTAAAGCCTGGGCAATATAGTGGACTAAAGATGTGTTGTCCAGATCATAGAGGTTTTCGACGCCAAAGGCCTTCTCGCCCTTGTGGACACCTTCTTCGGTCAACTGGACATTCTTGTCTTTGATATCGATGACGTAGTCTTCTTCATTCTTTAAACGCTTGACGAAGCGATCGGCATTGATATATAGATTGGCAGTCTTCTTTTCACCACCCGAGATGATCAATGGAGTCCTCGACTCATCGATCAAGATCGAGTCGACCTCATCGACCAATGCGAAATTCAGTTCTCTTAAGACACGGTCTTCGACTCTGGTGACCATGTTGTCACGCAGATAGTCGAAACCGACTTCCGAGTTGGTCGTATAAGTGATATCGCATTCATAGGCCTGTCTTTTCTGAGCCGGAGTCAAAGCCCGAAGGTTAAGACCAACCGTCAAACCCAGGAAACGGTGGATGGCACCCATCCATTCACTGTCACGTTCCGCCAGATATTCGTTGACCGTGACCACGTGGACACCCTTGCCGGAAAGGGCATTGAGATAGACGGCCATGACGGAAGTAAGGGTCTTGCCTTCCCCGGTCTTCATTTCGGCGATATCGCCCCGATGTAAGACATAGGCACCTTCCAGCTGGCAGAAGAAAGGATATTCACCGATCACCCGCTTGGCTGCTTCTCTGGCCACGGCAAAAGCTTCGACCTGGATATCATCCAGAGTCTCACCATTGGCCAGTCTTTCTTTGAACTCGGCCGTTTTGGCTTTGAGCTCTTCATCGGACAAAGCCCGCATTTTATCCGCGAGATCCTCGACCGGGCGGACCGCTTTTTCCACCTCGTCCAGGATCCGTTTATCATTGTTGAACAATCTGTCAAATAAACCCATTTTATTTCTCCAATTCCATACTATTATAGCATAACAAAAAAAGCTGACTTTTCAGGGCCAACTTCTTTCGTGTTTCTCGATTATTCTTGTATCTCTTTTATATTGTGAGCTTGAAGACCTCGATCACCTTCAACCAGATCAAATTCAACCGGCGCTCCTTCGTTAATAGTTTTGTAACCATCCATGAGCAATTGAGAATAATGGAAAAAGACATCACGACCATCATCTGCTGTAATGAAGCCAAATCCCTTAACCTTGTTGAATCTCTTAACTTTGCCTAACATTCATTATTCTCCTTTTATAGACTATATAATACCACACTTTGTTTTAACTTTGTAAAGTGTAATTTTTGTAAGCTAAAGATAACACTTTGATTTTCCCCGCATGCAAAGCCATCGCCCGATAGACCCCTCTCAAAGAGGAACCCGTCGTGACCATATCATCGACGATCAGCACTTTCGCCAGTTTTTCCCCTTCATACACGTAATTATCGGCCATTTTGGCCCTTTCAAAGAACTTTTTGCCCTCCTGACAGAGCTCTTCCTTCATCCTTAGCCCCTTAACTTTTTGAAGTTTTACATCCTCAAAGATACCTTCCAGATGGTCAAAACCCCGGCTTTGAAGCTTGATTTTACTGCTTGGCACCATGATCATTTTGTAACCAAAGTAACGTATATCAAGGTAGCTTTTCAGCTCATAGAGGAAGACTTTTTTCAAAGCCTCATCCCCGCATTCCTTGTATTGTAACAGAAGACTTTTAAACAGCGAATCGTATTCAAAGAAGCTTTCGACTTTGAACTCCCCCAGATCCAGGTAGCGATGTTTGACTTTCAGCTTTTTGCGACATTCGATACATAATTCATCCGGCTCCAATAGAAAGGAATACAAAGTATATTTTTCGATGGGCTTATCGCAATATAGACACCTCATAAACTGCTGTTGGCCATTTCAAGATAAGACATAGCCTTATTCACCTCCCTGTCCCCGTATTTTCCTATTAGTAATGTTTTTCCTCCCTCATTACTGATGCCCCTTCCTACTCTACCCAGCATCTGTACGATGGTCCCTTCATCAAAACTCCCTTTAAGATCCAGAATGATCACATCGATCCCGGGTATCGTGATCCCTCTTTCCAGGACCGTCGTCGCAAAGATGAAGCGGTATCGGCCCTTGCGGAAGGCTTCGATATTTTCTCTTCTTTTATCCAGATCCGAATAAACATAGGTACAAGGAAAGAACAGGGAATAAAGCCGATACAGGATCCGGCAATCGCGCCGCTTTTCCACAAAGATGATGCAGCTTCTTTGGGTCTTATGCAGCACATAGGCCAGATAAAACAAAGTCAGATAACGATCCAGATAGACAAGCTTAGGTACCGGCAAGGGCTTGCCGCTGGGCCTGACAAACAGTTCGACACTTTCATAATCGCGTCCCTTGAGGATCTTAGCCAGACCCGTATCGATCGTGGCGGTGGAGAAGATGATCTTTCCTTTGCAGGCATTGATGGCGATATTGAACAAAGCCTCATCACCTTTTAAAGGAAAGGCATCCGCCTCATCCAGAATAAGCAGATCGAAGGTCTGAAAGTAGCGGTAAAGCTGATGACAGGTACAGACGATCAGATCCCCGCTTAGACGTTCGTGGTGACCGCCATAGACCGGTGTCACCCTGGCCTTAGGAAAGATCGAAACGAACCTCTCACTTAATTCGATGACCACCTCCTTGCGTGGAATGGCGTAAGCCACCTTTAAACCTCTGGCCAGATATGAAGCGATACTGGCCACAGCGATCTCCGTCTTGCCGGCCCCGCAGACACAATGAAGCAGAACATCCTTCTCTTGCAGGATCGCAAGACATTTATCCGAAGCCTTTTTCTGAGCATCGGTCAGTTCATAGGCAAAACGGTACTCATCGACATCGGTCCCGATCTCATAGTCGAAACTCTCCAGCTCCTCTTGCAGAAGAATGCGGGAAAAACGCACGCATTTGCGACAATACCAGCCCTTGGAACCCTTATAGAAATAGGAAGGATCTTCATTACCGCATCTTAAACACTTCATAATTTCCTCCACTACATAGTAGGCAGGAAAAAACCGTTTTCCTCACTTTTTGTCAAAAAAGATCCTTTTTTGTAATATTAGATTATGCTGAAACTGCCGGAAAAGTATCAGGAAAAGATGAAAGAACTGCTCAAGGATGAATATGAAATTTATCTTGACAGTTTCAAGGAAAAAAGAGTCTATGGCCTCAGAGTAAATACCCTGAAAATCAGCGTCAAAAACTTTTTAAAGATCAATCCTTTTCATCTGACCCCCATCCCCTGGACGGATGACGGTTTTTATTATGAAGAAGAGGATCAGCCTTCAAAACACCCCTACTATTTCGCCGGCCTGTATTACCTGCAGGAGCCCAGTGCCATGTATCCGGCTCAGGCTTTGGAGATCCAAAAAGGTGATGTCGTCTTAGACTGTTGCGCCGCACCGGGCGGCAAGTCCCTGAAGCTGGCCTGCAAGCTGGACAAATCAGGCACTCTAATATCAAATGATATCTCCGTCAGCCGCTGTCAGGTCCTGCTTAAGAACCTGGAGAGCCACGGTGTCATCAACAGCATCGTCATGGCCCAGGACATTGCCGAAACGGATAATTTCGATTCCTGTTTCGATAAGATCCTCATCGATGTCCCCTGCTCGGGTGAAGGAATGTTTCGCAAAGAACCCGAACTCATCAGATCCTGGCTGGAAAAAGACAGTTCCTACTATGCCCCCATCCAGAAAAAGATCATCGCCAAAGCCCTTGAAATGGCCAAAGACGGTGCCATGATCCTGTATTCGACCTGTACCTTCGATCCTCGAGAAGACGAAGAGATCATCGAATATGCCCTCGATCTGTGTCCCGAGCTTAAAGTATTGCCTTTAGACAAAAAGGAAGGCTTCATGCCCGGTATCACCGATAGGACCCAAAACTGTGTCAGACTCTATCCTCATAAGATCAAAGGTGAAGGCCATTTCATCGCCCTGTTACAAAAAGGTGAAGCAAACGATATCCAAAGATCGACATTGCCACTTAAAAAGCTTTCCCTGGAAGACTTCGACCTGGATCTGCCGGAAGGAAAGCTGATCAAACGCAAAGAACGACTTTTCTATGAAATGGCCAATGATCTTGATCTAAGCGGATTAAGGATCCTTAGATCCGGATTATTCCTGGGTGAATACAGCCACGAACGCTTTCAGCCCTCCCAGGCTCTGGCCATGGCCCTCAACAGCAAGCAATACGACAATATCCTTGATCTGCCGATAGAGGATCAGCGGGTCATCAAGTATCTTAAATGCGAGACCCTGGATGTCAAAGACAAATATGTGAATGGCCTTGTCCTGGTCTGCGTCGATGGCTTCCCTTTGGGTTTCGGCAAAGCCGGTAAAGGATTATTAAAGAATCTCTATCCGGCCAATTATCGCTATAAGTAAAGAAAAAGCACTCCAATGGAGTGCTTTTGACGCAATTCCTGAGAATTAACGCTTGGAGTACTGAGGTCTCCTACGAGCTCCTCTCAAACCGTACTTCTTACGTTCTTTAGCACGAGAATCACGAGTTAAGAAGCCTGCTTTCTTTAAGACAGGTCTGAAGTCTTCGCCGACTTCCAGCAATGCTCTGGCGATACCATGTCTCATGGCACCGGCCTGACCCGTCATACCGCCGCCGTAGACGTTGACGAAGATGTCATACTGACCTTCCGTGCCTGTTTCTACAAGCGGAGATTTTACTACCATTCTCAAGATCTCTGAAGGCAGATATTCTTCGAGAGTTTTTTCACCGACGGTGATCTTGCCGGTACCCGGAGTCATATAGACACGGGCCACGGAAGATTTACGTCTTCCTGTTCCAAGGTAACTTACGTTCGTTTTCTTTTTAGGCATTGATACTCTCCTTACTTAAGCTCAATTGGCTTTTGAGCATTGTGAGGATGCTCAGCACCTTCATAGACGTACAGATGGGTCCTCATACGATCGCCCAGCTTGTTGTGTGGAAGCATACCTTGAACTGCTTTTTCCACTAATTCAACAGGATAATCTCTCTTCATCTGACCGATAGATCTTGCTTTCAACCCTCCCGGGTACATGGAATGGTGGTAGTAGATCTTCTTATTTTCCTGATCGCCTGAATAGACGACCTTTGCCGCGTTAGTGATGATCACATAATCGCCGCAATCGACATTCGGTGTGTAAGTCGGCTTGTGCTTTCCTCTTAAGATGGCTGCACACTGTGTTGCCAGTCTGCCCAGAGTCTTGCCGCTCGCATCAACTACATACCAGTCTTTCTTAA
>JAFRIG010000026.1 GCA_017432895.1 Erysipelotrichaceae bacterium
GAGATCTGAACAAAAGAAACAAAACAGAATAATCAGTATATTCTCCTATCAAAAAAAGTCATCCGGATACAGATAATAATCCATATACGGATGACTTATTAATTCGGTTCAGAAGCTGGTTTTACCCGTTACAGCCCCTTTTCTTTTGTCTAAATCTTCAGTAAACGCTCATATACCTCATCAGGATCGATGAACTTGCCATCCAAATAGCGGGCAAAGATGTTTCTTTCATCCCCGATATAACAGAAACGCTCCAAGGCATCCTCAAGATTTGTATAGTACTCCTCATCCAGCATATTGTCGATGACTAAGGCATTGAAGCGATAGCCTTCTTCAAGCTTTCCGATCTTATCAAATATCGAACCGCCGTTGACCCAGGCCATATACAAGGCATTAGCCAATCTGATCCTTTCCTGGCCTTCCTCATAGAACTCCTTCATCTTGGAGATCTGCGTCGCTCTGGCGACCTGACGATAGATGCCTAAGAAATGACCGCCACCCACATCGCTGCCTAAAGCGATCTTAAGACCCTTTTTGGTCATTTCAGCCACCGGCATGATACCGGCCGTGACATTGGAAGTCGCATCAGGACAATGGACACTGATGCCATTATATTGGGACAGGATCCGCTCCTCTTGTGCTTCAGGAAAGATCACATGAGCAAAGACCTTGGGACCGCTTCCTTGCAATAAACCGCAGGCCTCATAGATCAGACCATCGGAATCATACTCCGGATATAACTGCCTGGCCCAGGCCGCTTCCGCTCTGGATTCGACCAGATGAGTCTGGACTCCGACATCGTACTTTTTCGCTAGTTCGCCTAAACCGAGCATCAATTCTTTAGAACAGGTCGGCGCAAAACGCGGCGTCAGGATCGGCTTCACTTTATCATCCTCCAGATGTTCAACGATAAACTTCTCCGTCTTGGCCAGTGACTCTTTGGTTTCATCGACATAGTAATCCGGCGAATTCATATCCATATTGACCAGACCCGTATAGGCATAGAGCCCCGCCTCCTTTAACATCCTAAACAGGATATCGCAGGCTTCATAATGGATGGTCGTATATAAGACCAGCTGGAAGGAACCCTGTCTGATAAATTCCCTGACCAGTCTGGCATAGACGCTTTTAGCGTAAGCGGGATCTTTATAATTGGCTTCCTGCGGGAAGGTATAGTTATTTAACCAGTCAAATAAGAGACAATCCATTCCGATACCCCTTTGGGTATATTGCGGGGCATGCATATGCAGATCGGAAAAAGCCGGCACGATCAGTTTATTGCCGTAATCGATCAGCTCTACATCTTTATATTCATCCTTCAAATTCTGACAGACTTCTTTAATGAATCCATCTTCCACGACGATATAGCCATTTTCGATGACCCTTAATTTATCGAATGTTTCACTGCTGATGATGTTGCCCTTATATACTTTGATCGCCATCTTTCTTCCTCTTTCTTTTTTCAACATTATACAAAAGAAAACAAGGCCTTTAACCTTGTTTTACTGAATTTCGCTCAGTTTCCCATCTCTAAGTAAGACCCTCTGGTCCGACATGGCCGAAACCGTATCGGAGTGGGTGACGACGATGATGGTCTTGGAGAACTCATGGGAGAGCTCCTTGAAGATCGCGATGATCTCCTTTTCCGTGGCCGTATCAAGGTTGCCGGTGGGCTCATCGGCGAAGATCAGGTTGACATTGGAAGCCAAAGATCTGGCGATAGCCACACGCTGCTGCTCACCACCGGAGAGCTGATTGACCATACGGTCAGCCTTGGATTTCACGATACCGAAACGGGCCAGAAGATTGTAGGCCACGTTCTTTCTGTCTTTCGGCAACGGATTATCCGTCTCCGACATCGCCAGCATCACGTTCTCCAAAGCCGTCAGGTAGGAGATCAGGTTGTACTGCTGGAAGACGATCGAGATCGCATTCCTTCTGTATTTATGCAAGCCGATCTCTTTGATGTTCTTGCCGTCAAAGTAGATCTCCCCGCTGTTGGGGGTATCAAGTCCCGCGATGATAGACAACAAAGTCGTCTTGCCCGAACCGGAAGGACCTAAGACCGTATAGAATTTGCCTTCTTCAAAGCTGTAGGAGAGATCCTTGAGGATCTGTCTTTCGTAGCCGCCATCGATATATGAATAGTTGATATTCTCTAATTTCAGTATTTCTGACATATGCCCTCCTAGTTCTGATTCATCAGGATCTTCTTCGGATTGTAACGCATGATCATGAACGAAGGAATGATGACCGAGATAAGTACGATACCCAGTCCTAAAACATAGATCTCCGCAATGATCAGCGGTGAGATCTTCACTTCGTATTCGGAAATAAGATCATCGATCGAAATATCCGTCGAATAGTCGTTGTTCCAGATATCGTTGTAGTTGATATAGTAGTCGTCCTCTTCTTCGATCACATCACTGGTAGCGATCTGCGCCTCAAGAACCATATTGCCGATCCTTTTAGCGATCAGCGAACCCGATACGACGGAAAGCGAGAAACCGATGATAGCCACGATTGCCAGCTCGATAAAGAACTGGGCGATGACCTTCACCTTGGAAGCACCCACAGACAATAAGACACCGATCTCATACTCTCTGGTCTTTAAAGTCAAAGCCGTGACCAGGGTGATGATGACGATCGCATTGATGACCACCAGCCAGACGATGAAGTTGGCATACATGCTCAAGGTATCCAAAGGCTTGGCCAGACGATTGAATTCGTCGTTGTTGGCATCAAGCGAGGCAAACTGCGACAGCGAACCCTTATAGTCATCCACGAACTTGTCGACATTCAAAGGATCATCCAGCAGCAGCGTCACATTCTCGATATACATGTTGCGTTCCATGTTTTCCGCCGTCGGATAGTTGTCGGGATTGCTGTAGTATTCCTCATCGGGATACTGCTGCTGATAGTATTCCCACTGTTTCTGCTGCAGGCTCAGCTGCGCCATATAAGTACTGGTCGTCGGCATGAGGATCATGTTGTCGGGATTCTCATAGGGTGAAGCGTAGTTATAGTTGGACATATCCGGCGTCAAAGGTGAATTGTGTCGATAGATACCTATGACTTCAAAAGAGTTTTCGATATCTTCTTTGGTCGCCCCGGACTGTTTGATGTAAGAAGAAAGATAGTTGGTCGCTAAAGTGATGCTGTCACCGACGCTCAAGCCGTTAGTCTGAGCCAAAGCCTCCGAGATCAGACAGACCATTTCGCCGTTGTCGATCTCCTGCTGGTTATAGAAACGGCCGTTGACGATCTGATAGCCACCGTCTTCAAACTCGATCATGCCCGGATACATGTTGGACTTGACAAAGAAGACCGGTTCCTGATACTTTTCGCAGGACATCCCGCCGCTCTCATCGTACCAGCAGGATTCGCCATAATCTTCCATATTCTGTTCCCGTTCATTGTTCAGATGAACGAAATCCAGGCTCTTATCCTCATCCTGATACCACATGTTGGAAGAGATGGAGTTGGCGATCTTCACTCTCTCATCTTTGAGAAATTCCGCCACATCCTCGACCTTGACCCGGGGATAGTTGTTGTAGAATTCCTGCAGCTCATCCTCATCCGAGATCTCCTCGACATAGCGCCAGATCTTGTCGTAGTCGATGCCATAGGTCACGACTGCCCGCATCTTCTGACGGGTCAGGATCTTGGCTGATTCGGAAGCACTGGAAACACCCAAACCGATGATGACCAGGTTTCCGATCAAAAAGAAAGTGAGTACCAGCAGGATCGTCTTCGACGGCCTCCTGGTAACGTTCTTGAATGCTCTATTGATAAAATTCATAATCTGCTCCTAGTTCTTGTAACTGTCGTCACAGACAGTGATATAAAGAATGATGTTTTCCGGCAGATAAGTACCGGCCTTGATCGGCTTGTTGTCCCAGCGTCTGACGCTGATAACGTCACCGTTTGCCTTGCCTTCTTTATATGCATAACTGATCTCGACATTGGTAAGTTTTGCGAAGTCGCAAAGTGCTCTGGCATCATCCTCGGTCAGATCGCAGTTAGCCAGTCTTTCCCAAGTGATAAGATTGCCGTCGGCATCATAAAGATCTTTCGGATCTTCCAAAAGAATATTGCGGCCCTTGGAAATATAGACATTTAAAGTACCGCCGACATAGACACCGTTGTCGTAACGGATGATACAGTTGACCGGCACATCATCCGAGAATTCACCGATCCGATTGACTGTAATATCCGCACCAAGTTCGTTTTGTTCATCTTTCCAGTCATGCAGACCATGTCTGTCATGGTATTCGGTTCCGATGAAGTTATCCGGTACATCGACGATATTGCCTAAAGACAGAGTCAGTTCGATCAGTTCCGCCGGATCGATCAGAGAACCGGAAGCAAGCGACTGGTTGAGGACGATATCTTTGGTTTGTGAAGAATAGACACCCTTTTCCATATCGATATAGGCACTCGGATTCTTTCTACACCAGGCTTCGACCTGTTTTTTGGTCCAGCCGATCATGTCAGGCATATAGACCGCCGTACCTTTGGATACGACGACCGTCATGGTATCCCCTTCTTTGATCGTCTTGCCCGAAGCGATGGACTGGGAGATGACGTAGTCAAGATCGACCTTGTCGGAATACTGTTCGACTTTATTCAATTGGATCTTGTTGGATTTGGCCCAGGCTTCGACGGTGGCATAAGGTTTCTTTTCGAAATCTTCGACCGTGACCTTGCCAGCCGGAGCCGGTCCCTTGGAAACATTGATCTTTAAGGTACAGCCTCTGGTGAAGTTGTCTTCATCACAACCGCTGAAAGAATAGTCGATGACGTTATTTTCCACGACTTCGTTGTTATAGGCTGTAACCGTCTTGGTCTTAAGCAGCTTGTTTTCGTTGATCCATTCCTGGATCTCTTCCTTTGTCATCGTCTCCAGATCGGGGACTTTGATCCTTTCTTCAGGATCGGGTCCTAAGGAAAGAACGAAGTTGAGTTTGACATTGTTTTTGACTTTTTTGCCCGGGGCTATGCTCTGGCTGAGGATCTGGCCTTCATCGGAATCGAAGTCGTAGGTATCATCGAAAATGATACCGGAAGCCTCGATACCCTGCTGTTTGACCCAGGCCGCCACATCGGACCTGGTCTTGCCGACAAAATCAGGCATTTCGATCTTCGGAGCCCAGAACAGGAAATATGTGCCAATAAGAAGCAGCAGCAAAAGTACCGCCGCGATGATCAGTGTTTTGATATTCAATGGTTTTTTCTCTCTGACGACCGGTGTCCTTTCCTCTTCCTGGAAACTGGCCGGTTTGCCGTCGCTGGAAAACTGATCCAGAAAATTCTTCTCATCAGGCATAAAATCTTCCCCCTTTTGATACACTCAACCTCTATTATAAGCCAGCCAAGTCTATATTTCCTTTAAATATCTACTAATAATTTCTTAAGATGTGGTCACATATTTTTATCAATATGTGATCTTTCTTAATGAACCGTCCTTCTGAAGTTCATATTCATATTCATCAGTGGTGATCGTGATCTTGACCGCGGCATCCTTCGCCAGCTGCAGCAATTCATCCAAAGTCGGTGTAAATTGTAAGCGATAACTGTAACTGCTGTAGCTGTTCTCAGCCATGATCATCAGATTGCCGTTGTCATAATTGCGGTAATCATAGAAGTTTTCGATCCCGTCAATGCGATACTTGTCGATGATATCCGCCGTGCTTTCCAGCATTTCAGCGTCCATGTCGTGTGTTGGCGAACCGACTTCAACGAAAATGTTGATGTAATCAAATTTGGGATCATTGCTCTTTTCATGGATGTAGTTTCTGATCTCCATGTTATTGCCGCCATCCCAGGTATTGATGACGCAATAATCTTTTCCCCCTGCCTTTTCATAGCGGTAAGCCAGGTCAAAGCCTTTTGTATCCCGGCAGACTGTCGCAAACAATAACGAAACGACCATGACAGCCACATAGAATAAGGGCAGCTTATAGGAGAAATAGAGCTTTCTTTCATATACGAAGTAGGCCGCAATGAATACCGCAAATAGCAGAACATAAAGGATCAGGTAATCTTTGAAGAAGGATGCAAGATCCTTGTAGTTCATTGAGAAGAAAGTCGCGATGATAAATAACATGATGACCAGATACAGGTTGATCACTAACGGATAGGAATAAAGCTTATCCGAACGTGAACCCGTTCTTTCGAGAGCTCTATCAATATAGGACCTCTTCACCAGATAATTAAATACCACAATAAACAGCAAGGATCCGATCAAAGAAGAAAGACTTATCTGCTTGACATCGAAGCCCTTTATCAACATATCGGCCGCCATATAGACCGGCGAGAACAGACGGATGAAACTTTCATCGACCAAAGAGCGTCCCGCCACAAAGGAATAGACGAAGCTTTCAAAGACCCCGTAGACCGCCAAAGGCAGGAAAGTGTAGGCTCCCATCATCACGATACCATCGACCAGATTGTTGCCGATAAGATATAAAGTCGTATTAAACAGGATGATTGCCAGCGTACCGATCGCCAGTTCAAAGGCAAGCGCAATAATCATCAGACCTAGTTTCAGTTTTATGCCATAGGCGATGACAGCCATCATCAAAACCGGATAAACGATCGCAAAACAAAAGACCAGGCCCGTATAAAGCATTTTCTTTCGCGACAGCGGCAAAGAGAAATAGGTATCGACCGCCTTTTTGTCATGGACATGGTCGAAAACCAGGACCGGCATCACGAAAGAGAGAAGCAGTGAGAATACGAACTGCAGCAGAAACGCAAATTCCAGATTCGCCCCGGCAATGACCATCAGCAGGCTGATCAGAAAGATGAACAGCAGCAGATATTTCTTGGAGTTAAAAAGATACTTGAAATATTCCCTGGAAAACATTATCTGTCACCTCCTTCATGTTCGTAGATGAACAGTTCTTCAAAATTGACCGCCAGCGTATCCAGGATCAAAGGATGCAGTTCAGAAAGTTTTTCAATGGTCTTCTCCTTATCGCCCTTGATGACCAGAGAATAGACCGAACCCTCCTTATTCATGTGCAGGACATCGAACTGCTCAAAGAAGGACTCGTCGATCGCTTCCTTAAAAGCCAGCTGGTACTTGTTGATATTCTGTTTCGATTCCAATAGATCGCCATAAGTCTCGATCCTTCCCTTGTCCAGGATGCCGTAGGAATCACAGATATCTTCCAGTTCCTTCAGGTTGTGGGAAGAGATGATGATCGAAGCATCACCTTCCTGGATAAAATCATATAAGGCCTTGCGCAGATTGTATCTGACGATCGGATCCAGACCATCAAAAGCCTCATCCAATAAAAGCAGTTTGGGCTTGATCGCCAGCGCAAACAATAACAAAGTCTGCCTCTTCATGCCCTTGGAAAAGGAATTGATCGGCTTGTTTTCATCCAGATCAAACAGCTTCAAAGTCTTGTAGTAGGCTTCCTCATTGAAACGATAGTAGGAAGCATAGAATTCTTTCAATGATCTTATATTGGCCGCCATCGGATAGTAGGGATCGTCGTTGACAAAGAAGATCTCTTCTCTGACCTTTTCATACTTATAGGTATCTAAACCTTCAAATTCAACATTGCCCTCATCAGCCTGATAGATCCCGGCCACCAGACGCAAAAGCGTCGACTTGCCCGCTCCATTGACTCCGACCAGGCCGAATATCGAACCCTGGCCCACTTCCAGATCCAGATGATCCAGGACCTTTTTATTTCCGAAACTCTTGGATAAACCATTTATCTTCAGCATGTTTCCTCCTCAAATACTTCTTCTAAAAGAAGTGACAGATCGTTTTTGGAAAAACCCTCTTCCTTCAATGTCCTAAGCATGTTCAAGGCGTCTCTTTTGTGGACTTCACTCTTTTCGGTGGAATTGTCCGCCACAAAAACGCCCTTCTTGTTCAAAGTGTAGATATAGCCATTCTTCTCCAGCTCCTGATAGGCCTTCATCACCGTATTGGGATTGATACCCAGATCCTGGGCCAGAGACCTCACCGAAGGAAGCTTGTCGTTGGGCTTCAGGATACCGGTCTCAATGAACTTCACGATCTGCGACCTGATCTGTTCATAGATCGATTCCTTGCCCTGTAGGTTTATAAGGAACATCTCATCCCTCCAATCTGTATTAACTGTATTAATTGTATTATCTGTATTATGAGATGTCAAGTGAAAAGCAGACTTTCGTCTGCCTCTCTGATTCAACTATATATACTCTGATCAGCTGTCCAGGACCTTGATCCATTCGCCGTTCTGGTCAGCGACCCACTTATTCTCCCCGATCCGATACCAGGTGTAACCTTCGTTTTCTTGCGTCTCAAAGTATTCATATACTTCACCCTTGGCGAAGGTTCCGACTTTCTCACCGCTCTTGGAAGGCTTGGAACGGATGTTGATCTTGCCGGTGATGTTTTCGATCTGTTTCTTCATACTGATCGAATTTATCTCCTTGATCCACTTGCCTCCTTCATCGGCTACCCACTTGTTTTCGCCGATCCGATACCAGGTATAACCCTCGTTGACTTGCATTTCAAAATACTCGTATACTTCGCCTTTCGCGAAAGTTCCTACCTTATCGGAACTCTTTGAAGGTTTGGATCTGATATTGATCTTGCCGATAATATTCTCGATCTTGTTGGTCTTGCTGACATCGGAAGCGGATACTTCCTTGATCCATTTGCCGCCTTCATCCGCGACCCACTTATTCTCCCCGATCCGATACCAGGTGTAACCTTCATTGACCTGTTTCTCGAAATACTCGTAAACTTCGCCCTTCGCAAAGGTTCCGACTTTCTCGCCGCTCTTGGAAGGTTTAGATCTTATATTGATCTTGCCGGTGATGTTTTCGATCATGCCGGTCTCTTCTTCGACGTTTTCAAGTTTCGTCACGATGCCTGCAAATAGCGGCAATACGCATTCCCTGGAACCTGCCGTCAGGAAATAGAGGAAGGGGCGATCAAAGACGACATCATGATAGATGTATTCATTGACGTCACAGCCTCCGCCACCCAGGCCTCCCATGATCACGGTCGCCGCAGAAGCGATGACTTCTTCTTCATTGACTTCGATCGAACACCTCTGCTTTACATCCTTGACTTCCAGCAGATCGACTATCTTCTGATCGCCGTCAGCCATGGCCGAAAAATCACAGGACTCATAGCTGAACAGTTCGCCGATGCCCATCTTTGTTAAGGCATCCCTTAGTTCATAGCCTTTGTCATAACTGAATCTGGGCAAAGATAGTCTCGTGATATGCAGATCCGTCGAACAGCCCGTATCCGAATTCTTCATGTTTTCATAATCGACAACTGAAGAGATGAAAGAACTTATCGTCTTTTCATCGAGTAAATTGATGAAATCATAGATGTCGACACCTTCTTTCGGCATGATGGCTACGAACCTTATACCATTTGCCAGCATTTTAACGACACCCTCGCAATTATCCAGATGCCAGTATCCTTCAAGTTTCTGATGCATCATCTTCACGTTCGACTCGCTCTTGTCGTAGTTGACGAATTTCTGATTGTAGGTATTTTCACTGCCGAAATTGAAGATCCATTCATCGCCTGTTGCCAAAGCATTCAGGATCAGAAACATCGTATCTTCATCAAAATCGCTGTCTTCGACAAGTCCATCGATGGCGCCATTGGTATTCTCTTTTGCCCAAGCATTGGCCTTATCCGCCAGTCCGGTCGCATTTTTGAAATCAGCTTCTTCGACAGCAGCTCCGTAATACTCTTTCACCGTATCCTTAAATTCCTTCTTCAGGGAAAGTCCTTTGGCCGTATTGAACCACAAGGCATTCGCCTTCTGAAAAATCTTCTCGACAGAACCGTCATAATAAGTATCCAGATCCTTCAAAAAATGATTGAGATCGCTGACGCTCATGCCCAGGGTGTTTTCTAACTGCACTTTACTTTCGCCTGAGGCACCATTGGAAAGGATGGCCAGCGCATAATAAAGCGACAAAGGAGAAACGATCTCATTTTCGTTCCTGCTTATGGCATTTCTGAAGCAGCGGATAAAGAAATCGTTGTAGATCCCATACGCCTTTACAGCTTTTGGATTATTGTTCATATCGATGCGTCCATACTCGTCCAGAAGCGTTTCATAAAAGCTGTCCATGCCCTGCACTTCTTCGACCACCGGTTCTTCCTGGGCAGGCTGGACATCCTCTTCTTTATCCTTTTTGAACATGCAGCCTGCCAAGGTCAGGGTTATGCATAAGCACATCAGCAGTTTCAGGAATTTCGCCATTTGCTCTCTCCTTTTTTATTTCTGATCAAAGCCAGAGAAATATCATTCACATTGGTACCGGTAGGACCGGTCATGATGAGACCATCGATCGCTTTTAGACCATGATAGGAATCGTTGTCTGCCAGGATCTCTTCAAAGTTTAATCCCTGTTTAAGCAGTTTTTCATAAGAGGAACCATCGATGTAGCCTCCGGCCGCATCGGTAGGACCATCGGTCCCATCGGAACCTACCGACATGATCAGCACATCATCCATGCCGGCAATCTTTTTCATTTGCGAAAAAACCAGTTCCTGATTGCGGCCACCCAGGCCTTTGCCTTTCACATGGACGATGGTCTCTCCGCCCATGATCAAAGCCACATTTTCATCCGTGTGCCGATACTTCATCAGCTCCTCATAAAGCAGATCTCCGGCC
>JAFRIG010000003.1 GCA_017432895.1 Erysipelotrichaceae bacterium
GAGATCTGAACAAAAGAAACAAAACAGAATAATCAGTATATTCTCCTATCAAAAAAAGTCATCCGGATACAGATAATAATCCATATACGGATGACTTATTAATTCGGTTCAGAAGCTGGTTTTACCCGTTACAGCCCCTTTCATTCATCTGTTCAAGTTTGACGATGCCGTCGAGATTGGAAAGCCGATAGGCCTTGGAATCGTGGGTATACAGATCGATCAGGACATCGGCCTCATGGGAATATGCTTCCAGAAGTTCCTTGAGATATTCCGAGACATTGGCATAATTGTACAAGGAATATAATTCAAAGATCGTCACGAAACGGCCCTGATCTCTGGAAGTGCCGTCGAAATCATAGAAGATGGTCTCCTGAACATCCTTGATGTAATCCTTGAGTTCAGGAGCTGAAAAAAGATATCTGATGAAACCGTAATTATCCTGCCTGCCCAAGGAGACGACGGCGACTTTGATGTAGACTACCACGTCTAAGGGCAGCATGACCATGTCCATATCGCTTGGCGCAAAGTCGAGCATTTTTCTTAACGGCATATTATCTGTGAGCATACTTATATTATAATGGTTGTATGAAAAAAGTTATTAAAAAGATATTGTTGCTGCTTTTCATTTCCTTTCTTCTGACGTCTTGCGCAAAAAAGAAAGAGGCAAGTCCCGTGGAAGAAAACGACGGGATGGCCTATCTGCAGAAGCTGAAGGAGTATCAGCCAAGAGAGAAGAACCAGGCGAATACGACGGATAACAAGGATTTCGACCTTTTCTTAGATAAGGTATTTGTCGAGGGCATGGAAGGCGATTTCATGACCATGCATTTCAACGTAATCGACTACAAGAAATACGGTATCGAAAAACCGCCGGTGGATCTGGGTGAAGTAAAATACGTTTTCGATCAGGAAAACTTCGACTACATGGTCGACCAGCTGAAGGAACTTCAGAGCTTCGACTTTGATTCGCTGTCTTATCGTCAGCAGTACGACTATGAAGCTCTGGAATATTCCCTGTATGAGACTCTGGCCGATTACGGTTATTACCGCTACAACTTTGTTTTTTCAACGGGTTCCTGTACACCGGAGAATCTCATCAGCAATTTCACGGACTATACCTTCTATGACAAGGAATCGATCGAGGACTATCTGACCTGTTTAAAAGATATCGATCGTTTCATGGATGATCTGCTTGTCTATACTGAAGATCAGAGCAAGGACGGTCTCTATCTGCTGGACAATTGGATCGATTATACGAAAGAAGTCTGCAGCGGCATGTTGAACAAGGCCGATGACAACGAACTGATCGTCTCTTTTGAAAACAGACTTGAAGAACTGGATTTCCTTTCGGAAGATGAAAAGAACAATTATCTTAAGGAAAATAAAGAAGTCGTTTTGAATGAAGTTTTGCCGGCATATGAAAAAGTCTCCAAGGAGATCGAGAAATACCGCGGCAAGACCAATATCGAAGACTACGCTCTTTATAAGCTGGATAAGGATTATGCGGAGCTGTTATACATGTTGCAGGCCAGCAACAACAAGGACCTGAATGAAGTCATGCAGGAACTGCAGGATAATTTCGCTTATCTGGAAGCGGAGTATATTTCCTGTCTCTATGATGCGAAATCCTACGCCGAATTCGATAAAGCCGTAAACAGCTACAGCGTTTTCAATCTTACAGGCAAAGATTGTCTTGAATACCTGCGTACGAATCTGACGGCTTATTATCCCGATCTGGGTGATGTTGAGTATACGGTCGATGCGATGGATCCTGATACGGCACCTGATACGGTGGTAGCCTATTACTGGCCTTCGCCGATCGACAATACCAACCAGAACATCATCAGGACCAATCCCAACAATATGGCCGAGGGCTTTGGCACCTACAGTACGCTTTCTCATGAAGGCTTCCCAGGCCACCTCTACCAGCATGTCTATTACTATAAAACCAATCCGCACAATTTCCGCAGCGTGATCGGCTTTATCGGCTATACCGAAGGCTGGGCAGTCAACGCGCAATACTACGCCTTTAAATTTGCGGGTCTACAGAGTGATTATGCGTCATCTGCCTTATATTTTGAGGATGCCTATTACTTCATGCTGTATTCGATCATCGATCTGGGCACCAACTATCTGGGTTGGACCGACAAGGATGTCGTCAATTTCTGCAAGAACGATACACAGCTGTTTACGAATATGGATACCGATACGGCCAAATACTATCGTCAGTTTATGATCGAAATGCCGGGTGTCTACTGTTCTTATGGCATTGGTTCATCCAATTTCATGACTATGTGCAACGAGACCAAAGCAGCCATGGGCAACAAGTTTGATTACATCGCCTATCACGATGTCTTAATGAAAAACGGCCCTCTGCCTTTCAATATCTTACAGAGTGCCGTCAACGAATATATCGCCGCCAACTGATCAGTGATACCAGTCGGGAGCCTGGCTTTGAACGAAGCTTCCGGCATTGTCACCAAAAGCCTGCGTCATATCTGAAACACTGGACACGTTCCAGTGTTTTAATTTGTTTATATCGAAACGATAGGTGCCATAGAAGGCGTAGGAGATATCCTCCAGTGATGCGGTATTCCAGGTGGAAAGATCGGCACTGAGATACTGGTTTTCATAGAAGATATAAGAGATGTTTTTCAATGATGACACATCAATATCTTCAAGGCCATAGATGTTTGATAATCTGCTTAAACTGCCTGTCTGATCGTAGGCAAACATCTTAGCGGCATTTTCCAGCTTTCCGGTATCCCAGCCGCTGATATTCAAGGTGGTAAGGGCAGGGGCGTTTTCAAACATGTGTGACATATCGACAACGTTGGAGACGTCCCAGTTTCTTAGATCCAGATCGCTTGGAAGTAAGGCCAGAGCATTCTGGAACATATAGGAAAGATCGACACAGTTATCGCTGACCTGCCATAAGGAAAGATTACCGATATTGCTTAACTGGGTGGCATTGGCGAAAAGGTAAGAAAGATCTTCAGCCCTGGAAACATCCCAGGCGGAGAGATCGCCGATGCTGCTTAGTTTGGAACAGTTGGCAAACATTTTTGACATGTTTATGACATTTGACGTATCCCAGTTATTGAGAAGTCCCACATTTCTGAGTTTACCGCAATCCGAAAACATCGCTGAAGTGTCTGAACAGTCGGAAAGTATCCAGCCCGAAAGATCGCCGGTCGAAGTCATGGCGAGGCAATGATCGAAGAGGCCATGCAGGTTTTGACATCTGCTTATATCCCAGTTTGCCAGGGATAAAGACTTGAGCTTGCTGCAATAGGCAAACATCTCAGACATATTCGTGATATTGGCGGTGTCCCAATTGCTTATCGAAAGAGAAATAAGTTCGCTGCAGTTGTAGAACATGCGGCTGCTATCCAGAATATTGCCGGTATCCCAGCCGCTTAAAGTCAGACTGCTGACTTTGCAACCCTCAAACATGCCCGAAGCATTTAATACAGCTGAAACATCCCAGCTATTGAGATCAAGGGAACTTAAGGATATACAGTCCGCAAACAGCAGCGACATATCAGTGACATTTGAAGTATCGATGTTTTCATAATCTTCGATCGTGGCCAGATAACGGTTATCCGCAAACATTTCGGCCATATTAAGACAGGGCGAAAAATCGACATGGTCAAGATCATAGATCGCCGTCAAAGAAGAAAGATCCGCAAAGGCTTTTGACATGTCAGGGTTGGCGATGATCGGTTCGGCAAGGGTATTGCTGATATAGGCATCATTTCCGTCAAGATAGAGTCTGATCGAACCATCCTGGGCCAGTGATACGTCGGTATAATATGAAGATGGTGAGTGTTCAACGTTATCAAAGGTGATATTTTGAATATCTTCCCGTTTCAATAAATCATTGAGATCTTCACCTTTGATCAGGACGTTGGAAGGTATCCTTCTTTCCAGATTAAGTGAGAGACAAAGGATACCATACCAGTCTCCGACCGGCAATGAAGGTACTTCACAGGTGACGGTCTGACTTTCCAGTTGACCGGCTTCAATGTCGATCAGGTTGTTGACGACCTGGCCGGTGATATCGCTGTGACCATGGCTGTCCTGCAGGGTGAAGGTCTCAGGCATCACGATGTGCAAAATTTCGTTTTCCTGCAGATCGTTTTGAATGATGCGGATCTCGAACGATTCGCTTTCACTCAGGTCGATAGTCTGCGGGATCTGAATGATATACGAGTCTTCACAGGGGGTGGGGAGAATAAATAATGACGTATATAAGGAAACAAATACCAATAAGGTTCTCATAGACAATCCCCCTGTGAAGATATCTTTAAAACCGGGTTTAAGCCTCTTTGGCGTGGAATGTATGTATGAGTATAGTGAAAGGCTGTCCGAAAGAAAGCTTGCCCCGGTTTAAAGGCAGGTATTAAGGTGAAAGTAAGTATATCTTGATGTTTTGATCCAAACATCGGTGAAGAAATCATGTTCATAGTTACTCCTTAAGAATCAGGGATGCAGGGCCCTGATTTAATGTTTTTTATGCCGCGTTATTCAATGCGATAACGATTGGCAGCTGGTAAACATAGTTACCGGCCAGTAATGCTGCGTGGCTTACGGTAAAGATCGACTTGATACTGTCGTCGTAGGCAAGCGGCAGGTTGGCGGCGGTGAAAGTACCGTCACTGATATTTACGGTCAAAGCGAAACTGCGGTTTGAACCGGCTGTCTGGTCGACCAGAGCATGCTGGCCGTTTCCGACCGTGATGTCCAGCTGTTTGTCGGCTGCGATCGAGCCCTTGGCAAAGACGTTGAAAGTCTTGGATTCAGGGGTAACATCGACTCTGGCCGGCAGTTTGACCGTATATTGCGAGGCGATGTTGGCGTAAAGCTCGACACTGGCCTGTTCACCGGTGACTTCAGTCGTCTCTTCATCGGCAAAGACGTTGGCCGGAACGCTAAGCGCCAGCAGCGAAACGAATAATAATGTTAAGATCTTCTTCATGTTTTTCTCCTTACTTTCTGATCAGGATATCCTGATATTGCTGGACCCCGGCCCAAAGGATCGATCTGTCAGCCATGTCATAGGATGAAATGGAGTAGGTCAAAGTATGTTCACCTGCATCTAAACAACTGTAGACGTCAAAACTTTCCATTTTGCCGGGGGCTATGAGGTCGCTGTTGTAGAGGACCTCATTGTTATAGATCACGTCGAAGCTCAGGTAAACCTGATTGTCCGACGGATTTATCAGATAAATGAAGGGATCATTTCTGTCCAACTCCAGTACACCGAATCCCATCAGCTCGGTATATGCATCCTCGAGATCCTTCTTTTCTGTTGGCAAGACGATGTCGGTCTGATCCTGCGATATCTGTAATTGGCAGCGTTCACTCATGTTGCGGTAGGAATGAAGCAGAATGAAGAATCCGATGCCCATCAGCAGCAGCAGAAGGCATAGTAGAATGAGGATGATATCCTGTTTGATCTGTCTTTTGTCTTTCATAAAATTTATCTCCTTCAATTCGTTATTGGCAGAAAATTCAAAGATTCCTCAAACAAAATGAAAAAAATGCGTTTTTGAGCATAAAAAAAGTCATATTTCTATGACTTTTAGCTAAATATATGGCTTTTCAATCAGAAACGGGGGTCGATGCGCTTGATCAGCTGTCCGTTTTTATAAAATCTTCTTTCCAGCCGATCGGATAAGGAAGTATACAGTTCATAGCTTATCGTACCCAGCTGTTTCGCTCTTTCTTCAACGGAGACATGATCGCCGAAGATCTCGATCTTGGATCCTGATGGATGATCGTTTTCACACAGGATCATCATCTGGTCCATACAGACGCTGCCGACGATCGTACCGTATTCGTTTTCGCAATATACTTTTTTGCCTGTATTCATCCGGTAGATGCCATCCGCATAGCCGATCGGAACGGTGAGAAGATATCCGCTTCCATCGCTGGTATAGTGACGGCCATAGGAGACTGTTTCGCCCGGTTTAAGCTTCTTGGACATCGTCACTTCACTGAAGACCTTGATGCACGGTTTCAAACCGGTGTGGTAGGAACTTAGGCCTAACAGACCCAGGCCTATCCTTTGGGCATTGCAGATATCATCATCGACGATGATAGCGGCATCAGTTGCCGACATGTGGATGTAAGGGAAGGGGTAGTCAAGAGACTCGACAGTCTTTTTGAAGATCAGGTATTGAGCTTTGGAATATTCTTCATCGTCGTCAGCACTGGAGAAATGAGACATCACACCTTCGATGATGGCGCCTTTATCTTTTAAAGTATTCAATACTTCCGCTGCATCTTCGGGATCGACGCCGATCCGGTTCATGCCGGTATCGAGCTTAAGATGGACCTTGACGCCTTTTAAATCGCAGTCATTTACGAAATCTTTGGAAACCGTCACGATGCTCAGATCGTTTTCTTTGATCAGATCCATGGCTTCTTCCGGGACCTGTCCCAATATCAGCAAGTGATCCTGAAGACCTTTTTTACGCAGATGCAGTGCTTCATCAAGACTTGACACGGCAAAGAAGTCAACACCGGCTTCCTTTAAAGTCTGTGCCTCCATATAATCGATCATTCCATAGCCGTTGGCTTTGATGACCCCGATCAGTTTTTTATGATTCCTGGCGCTAAAGTATTCGGCATTGGCCTTGAGTTTATCCAGGTCGATCTCAAGATAAGAATTTCTGTACATAACACCATTTTAGCGCAATAATCGGCAAATGGCTAAAAAGCCTGCACGCAAACAGTGACCATTAACGTGTATAATATTGTTAGAAGTATTTTTAATACGATAATAATCAAGACATTAGGAGGTATCTAGATGGGCTTATTCGACAAAAAGAACTGTGATATCTGCGGTAAAGAGATCAAACTCTTAGGCAATCGCAAACTCGATGATGGCAATATGTGCAAGGATTGTGCAGCCAAACTCTCACCCTGGTTTTCCGGCCGCCGGCATACCAGCTTAGCCGATATCAAGAGGCAGTTGGCCTACAGGGAACAGAACGCCACCAAACTGGCCAATTTCAAACCGACCAATATCATTGGCAAACGCTACAAATTCTATATCGATGAAGATAAAAAGCAGTTCATCGTCTCTTCCGCAAGTGACTGGCGCAAACACAACCCCGATCTCATCGATATTTCTGCGGTCAGAGATATCAAGATCACGATCGACGAAGACCGTGACGAAATCTATGATAAGGACGCCAATGGCAAGAGCGTCAGTTTCGATCCGCCAAGATATGAATATGAATACAAGTTCAATGTCGATGTTGATGTCGACAACGAGTTCTTCGATGATATGAAGTTCGAACTTACTTCCGATCGTCCCGACAGCCCGGAAAGTGAACTGTATTGCAATTATCTCTACATGGCCGATCAGATCATGAAGGCGATCCTCAATCGTCCATTCCATGAAGACCGTTCCAAATTCAAATATCCGTATTCTTCAACCTATACCTACACTTCAACAGCTCAGGAAGGTGAATGGTTCTGCCCGAAATGCGGCAACAGAAATAACGGTTCCTTCTGCACGAAATGCGGAACACCAAGACCGGAAGTATTCGAACCCTTCTTCTGCTCAAAATGCGGAGAAAAGATCACCGATCCGGAAACGGTCTTTTGTCCCAAGTGTGGCAACAAAGTCAAGTAAAAACGATCCTTGTCAGACGACAAGGATCTTATTTTTTGTTGATGAGACTGTTTATGCGTTTATAGAATAAAAGACCGATACCCAGAACGGTCAATTCACCGATCCCCACCTGGATCATGAACAGCCAAACCTGATCTTTACTGTCAAGAATATAAGCCAGTTCAATGCCGATGATGATCGCATTGGCCAGAACTATCATCAAGGTACTTAGGATAGGATAGCCTTTGATTCTGTGATTCCTATAATGATAAGCCAGAAGACAGCCGATGGCCGTCGCCAGGGTACCGAAGACAATATCGATAATACCCAGACCGCCAAAGAAGGTATTGGAGATGAAACAGCCCAGGATGCAACCCCACAGAGCCCACTTATGGTCGATCGCCAGAAGACAAAGGATCTCCGAAAAGCGGAATTGGATGGGGCCGAAACTTAGCGGCTGCAATACCAGACATAATACGGTATAAATGGCGGCACACATTGCTATCTGAAGCAGGGCTGTCAGTTTTTTCTTTCTTTCTTCATTCATTTTTTTGGCTTTTATCTATTATATATGCTTTGACAAATGTCAACAAATATTTGATTTTTCAGATCCTGTCAAGCAGGATTTTTTATTTTGCATGAAAATATCCAATCAGCCAAAAAGGCCGAGAAAGAAGGGTTTCGAGACTTTTGGGCCTTTTTATTTTTGTAAATATCTGGATATATCGCGTGCTTTCAAAAAGATTTAAATTGTAATCAGGATCCCAAGATACGGTCCACAAAGATTGTCAAGTAGTAGAAATTTGGTTGTCAAATATACAGAGTTTATAAATCGTTGTGTAAATATCTGGATATTGTGAGGGTTATTTAAAAGGGCTTAAACTTGACTCAGAACCGGAAAAGCCGATTCAAAAAAGCCACCACAACTGGAAAGGAGCCGGAAACAATGATGAAGATCCATACCTGAATTTTGTAAATATCTGGATATATCGCGAACTTTCAAAAAGATTTAAATTGTAATCAGAAGCTGAAAAAAGCTTATAAAAAAGATCAAAACTTTAGAAAGGAGATTCGGAAAATGATAAAGACTTGAAAGAAAATTTTGTAAATATCTGGATATATCGCAAGCTTTCAAAAAGATTTAAATTGTAATCAGAAGCCGGAAATAAGGCTCAGAAATTAGAAAAGAGAAGCAAAAAACAATGAGGATCTGGAAGAAAATTTTGTAAATATCTGGATATGGCACGGGGTTTTAAAAAGACATAAACTTAATTCAGAACCCGGGAGCCGGTTCAAAAATACAAAACCAGTTAATAGAAAGGAGGAAGAAACCATGATAAAAGTCTTATCTGTCGTCGATTCTTACGAAAGCATCGATGATCTAAAGGATTCGTGGCTGGAACATTATGAGTCACAAGTGGATCCTGAGGATCAGATCACTTTCGAAGAGTTTGTTGAAGATGGTGTATATGATGAAGAAATATACATCCTGAACCATAAAACAGGTGAATGCAGCGACGCCAACGAATTCGCCCGCACATTTAAAGACTAAACTGAACTCTGCTAAAAAGCAGCTATTCCTTAGTGTGATCCGTCTTGTTTTCAAACATAGAAAAAACACTTCAAAGATAAGACGGATCAATGTATAAAGAAAATGAAAAATATAAAAGATTCGGTTAATCTACAATCGTGTGGTTGACAATGATGTCGATCTGTGTATAGTTTCATAGTTCTTTGAAATAGAAATATCTATTATTCGGGGTATCTGTTAATCGGATATAATGGAATTGCCAAATATAGAGATGTTTGAGCAGTTATTCAGTTCTATGTTTGGCGACATCCTCACTGGATAGCTGCTCAGACATAAGAGGATGTTTTATTATGTCTGAAAATGAATTCAGTGATTTTGTCTTTTCTCTTGATAAGGATCAGTTTTCCAACCTTAAGAAAACTGTTGAAACAAGGATCGATCAGCAGCTCTACGGCGTGACTTCCTTTGAAGAAGCGGCTTTACTCTATGAAAGAAAGCCCGTATGTCCGAAATGTGGATCTGCTTCATGCCATGAAGACGGCTATACTCCTGCAGGACACAGGAGATATCGGTGCGATGACTGTAATAACAGCTACACACTTCTTTCCGATTCCATCTTCAACTCAGCCAAGATCTCCTTTCATAAGCTGATGGGATATATCAGCCTCATGAGTTTCAATGTCCCGCTTGAAATGTGCTGTGAAATACTTGATATCTCCGCAAATACGGCCGAATTATGGCGGAAGAAGATCTTTGAGACGGTTAACGGCTATCAGGACCACCTGAAGCTCTATGGCGCGATCTGGATCGATGAGACCTATATGGAGGACTATTCCATCCTTCATGATCAGTTCTCTTCAAGGAAAAGAGGATTATCCAGAGATCTGATCTGTATTGTCACTGCCATTGACTCCTATAAGAATATGGTGGCGATCATATCAGGACATGGCAAGCCATCTTCCAAGAGGATAAAGGATGCCCTGAAGTCCCATATCACACCGGGCTGTCATATCATCCATGACGGGGATCGATCACATAACGCTCTGATCAGAGAAACAGGCTGCACCTCTGAAGTATACAAGGCAAATACCAAAGATCCTAATTACATCAGTCACATGGCTCTGATCAACAATATGCACGGCTGGCTAAAGAGATACTTATGGCGCTTTATCGGAATGGATGTCGTCAATCTTCAATCCTATCTCAACTGGTTCATCTATCTTCAAAGATGCAAGAGAGATAATGAGCTCTGGCCCAAAACAACAAGGATATTGCGTCATTTGGTACTTACAAATGCAAGATTTACCCGTAAATACTGATATTTCTAACCACACGATTGTAGATTACCCGATAAAAGATAAAAGGGAGATAAATGAAAATATGTTTTCCACACTTGAATTAGATGAAGAATATTCTTCTGTTGCCGTTCTGGGAAAAGAATGGCTCAATCATTATACTTCTTTGCTCGACGAAGAACCTGACCTGACTTGGCAGGAATTCGTCGACAGAGACTTCTATGGCGAAGGCACTTATATACTTGATACCGAAAGCGGTGTCATTATGTATGCCGACGAATTCTTCCGAATGAAGTGCCTGTAAAGGAAAGAATGTGGGAGCCAGGAGGACTGGGAGCCACAGGAAGAAAAACGCGCAAATTTGCGCGTTTTTCTATATATCAGGATCTTAGGACCAGTTCACCGGCTTTGCCGCCGAGGTACTCACTGTCTTTCATAACGGCTTTTCCGTTTATATAGACATGGATGATACCCTCGGGTCTGAAGTCGGGCTTGTTTTCATCGACCTTCAGCTTATCAAGATCAAGGATGGTCAGATCGGCCTTATAGCCGGGTTTTAGATAACCTCTTTCCTTGATGTGGTAACGGTCGACTGTGGCACCGGTCATCTTTCTAACGATGTTTTCGATCGGCATGCCATAACGTTTGGCCAAAAGGAAGAACTGCGGGAAGGTCTGGAAGGCGGCAATGTTCTGTAAGCCTTTGTCTTCGACCCAGGCATCCGTCATAAATACGGAAAGTTCATCTTCCATGAGTCTCTTGACGATCTCATCGTTATAGTATTTGCCCAGGTAGATGCTTCCCTGACGGCCTGATAGTTCGACCAGCTTGAGATACATGTCAAGCGGTTTAAGGCCCTCTTTCCGGGCTGCTTCCAGGACACTCATACCTTCATATTCGCGGTGTTCATCGCTGATGTAGGCAACGATCATGTCGTCCCAGTCGATACCTAAGACTTTGCGGTACATTAGGATCGTCAGCTGCAGTTTGAAACGGTTGATCGGCTTTTCGCATTCTTCCTTGCTTAAAGCGGCATACCATTCCGGGAAGACCAGGGTGATGACCGAAGCGCCATAATGGAAGACGTAGTTGTCGAAAGCGATATCGTAGCCTTCTTTGCGGGTATCATGGAATTTTTTCAGCATGACATCGAGCAGTTTCCAGCTGCGCGAACCCGTGAAGATCAGGTGGCTGTATTCCATGCGGCAATTGGACTGTTTCATGATGTCGATGACTTCGTCAAGGCCCATTTCCAGATGTGACTTTTTGGTCAGCAGGGGATAGTCGGCTGAAACGATGGAACAGGCTCTTGGATGGACGGTCACGATACCGTCATAGGAAGCTATAGTTTTGGCGAAAGCGTAAAGCTCTTCTTTCTTGCTGTAGCGGTTGGGTTCGTACATAAAACCGAAGGATCCGCCTAAAGCTCCGCCTTCCATGGCTTCCTTGACATGTTCCATCTCTTCTTCGATCTGTTCCTTCGTATAAGGAGACGGATCGTATCCGCTCATACCGGCTCTGACTGAGCCATTGCCGACAAGGGGAGCCATATTGACGTATAGATTTCCTTTAGCTCTTTGTTTGAAATCCGCAAAGCTTCCCGGATGTAAAGACTGGAAAAGGCCGCCGCCTATCTTATCCTGATAGGGTGTATCTTTGTCCATGCCGAAAGGTGAGAAACTGCAGTTACCTGTGATCTGAGTTGTGATGCCCTGTTCGATAAAGGGTTTATAGAACTTTTCGGCATCTTCGCGATCATAGAAAAAGTCATTGTGTGAATGGGCGTCGATCAGACCGGGACAGACGCACAGGCCTTGTGCATCGATCGTCTCATCGGCTGAGCATTGCAGATCGTTTCCGACTTTGATGATCCTGTCATCTTCGATGAGAACGTCACCGATAAAAGACTTGTTACCGCTGCCATCGTAGATTGTTCCGTTTTTAAATAGTGTTTTCATGGCTAAATTATAGCCTAAAGTTATCGAAGAATAAACCATGAAAAAATGGATCAAGCGATCCATCATTTCGTTGCTTAGAATTGAGCGTCGTGAAGCCAGAGGTAGGCTTCGTCTTCGTTTCTTGTCGACTGCAGCCAGGGATCACCTTCAAGGTGTCTGATCATCCAGCAGGTATAAAGCTGGAAGCCTGGGGCAGCACTCTGCGGGTGGAGGTTGCCGCCGCTGATAGCGGAGAAGGAATTGTCGACGATCTTATAGACATCATCACCATTGAAGGAAGCGCCAAAGCCTTCCGGTCTGTCGAACTTGAAGTAATAAAGTTCGGGCTGGGGATGACGGTGGGGCAGGTAGCCCGACCAGTTGCCTCTGTCGTTGAGTACTTCACCTAAAACCATGTTGGACCAGGGGGCGATGTCCTTGTCGAAGATCGTGTTGACTCTTCTTTTGGCAACATTGCCGAATTTGCCTACGCAGGAATAGGACCAGGGGGCATCGGCAGGGGTATAAAGCTTAGTTTCGAAATCATTGTCATTCTTTGTGCGCTGGACCAGGAACTCGCAATCGCTTATGGCTTTGACTTCGGCTTGTTTTTTCTTGGCATAATGCAAAGCATAGGGGCCATCGGTAAAGACGTCTTTGCGATAGGCTTCCTCATTGATACCGTCACAGTTATAAGCTATTCTTCCCGATAAAAGCAGGATAGCAGTCTCTTCGTTTTCTGAGCAGAAGCACCTTGTCTCATTCTCTTTCATTCTGTAAACTCTGACATCCATCAGCATGTCCGAATATTCGTTGTCATAAGTGGAGAGTATCTCTTCACCGTTTTCATCAAATTGGGGATAACCGAATTTTTTCTGGATCATTTCAATTTCCTTTCTTTCTGTTTATCGCTTTGATACAAGCCTTGACGATATCTTCCGCCGTCAATTCATATTCTCTTTCCAGATCATCCTGGGGGCCGACCTGGCCATAGCGGTTTTGAATACCGATGTATTCCTGGGGGACAGGGCAGTTTCTGACTATAACGCTAGCCACGGCGTTGCCTAAGCCGCAGGTGACCTGATGATTTTCCGCCGTAACGATGGCACCGGTCTCTTTAGCCGCCTTGATGATGAGTTCTTCATCCAAAGGACGCCAGGTGAACATGTCGATGACTCTAGCATTGATTCTCTGTTCTTTGAGTATCTCATAAGCTTTCAAGGCATTGTTTACCATGATACCTGAACAGATGATCGTCACGTCGTTTCCTTCCTTTAAGGTCAGACCTTTGCCTATCTGAAAATCCGAACCATCCGCATAGACCGTCTTGAAACCTCTTCTGATCAGCCGCATATAGGTAAGTTTATCGCTTTGCGCACACTTTTTAGTCAAAGCGAAAGCCTGAGCGTAATCACAGGGATCCAAAACGATCGCATTGGGGATCGTCAGATAGGAAGCACAGTCTTCGAAGGGCATGTGGGTAGCACCGTTGATGGCGGCAGTCACGCCCGGATCGGTTCCGATGATGTGAACGGGAAGTTCGGAGTAGCCCGCAGACAGGAAGACCTGGTCGGAGATCCTTCTTCCGGCGAAAACACCAAAGGTATGCATAAAGACGATCAGACCGGTCGCAGCCATGCCGGCGGCAGCTCCAATGGCGTTTGCTTCGGCGATACCGGCATTGATGACCCGATCGGGATATTCCTTGGCCAGTTGACTGACACCGACGCAGCCCATCAGGTCGCAATCGATATGGACGACTTTTTCGTTTTCTTTAAGCAGCTGAGCTAAGGCATCGGCATATCCGTTGCGGCAGTCACGGCTGTCCATCTTGTGTTCACAGATCAATTTATAACTGCTCATGCGTCACCTCCCATCAGTTTGGCAAGATCATCTTCAGCTTCTTTGATCGCCTGATCCCAGACTTCCTTAGGATGTTTGGAAGAGTGTTCGCCGGTTTTTTCGGCGAAAGTACCTTTGCCTTTAACGGTATTGAGGATCAAAGCGGAAGGCTTTTCCTTCTCTTGGAAGGTCTTCATAAGGGCTTCATGGATCTGCCTGATGTCATTGCCGTCTTCGACATTGATGGTGTTGAAGCCGAAAGCATCGAATTTCGCAAAGAGACCTTTGCCATGGGACATGACATCTTCCACGGCGCCGTCCAATTGACGCCCGTTGTTGTCGATTAGACAGATCAGGTTGTTGAGTTTGTAATGGACGGCGAATTCAGCCGCTTCCCAGACCTGGCCTTCCTGTGCCTCGCCATCGCCAACGAAGACGAAGACCCGGGAATCGATGTTCTGCAGTCTGTTGCCATATGCTGCACCGACTGCCTCGGAGATACCTTGGCCCAGCGAACCGGTCGTCAGATCGACGCCGATGGTCTTGTTGCGATCGGTATGGGAAGGGAAACTGGAGCCATAATAATTGAGGGTGTAGGCATCTTCGATCGGGTAGTAGCCTTTAAGTCCCAGAGTTGCATACATGGCCGGACCCGCATGTCCTTTGGACAAAACACACCAGTCGCGGTCGGCTTTTCTTGGATCCTTGGGATCGATGTTCATGACCTCGCCATAAAGCACGGCCAGTGCATCGACGATCGACATCGAACCTCCGAGGTGGCCGGAACCTAATGAAGCAATGATCCTGATGGTTTCCAGACGGATCTTTGCCGCAAAAACCTCTAAGTCATGAATTTTTTCATTGTTTAAGCTCATAAGGGCAGTCCTTTCTTGTTAATTCAATTTTATGAGTAATATTATATATAGTCAATGATTAAATCATGATAATATTGGTAAATTTATGATTAATTCTTGTTATGGTCAAAAGAAAAGTCACATTTCTGTGACTTGGATAACAAGGTGGTGCCAACTACAGGAATCGAACCCGTAACCTACTGATTACAAATCAGTTGCTCTACCTATTGCGCTAAGTTGGCAAATAAATGGTGGAGGCTACAGGACTCGAACCTGTGACCCCCTGCTTGTAAGGCAGGTGCTCTCCCAACTGAGCTAAGCCTCCCTAATTTGGTGCTTAATTATATTATCACAAGGCTTTGAAAATAGTCAATCGCATATTGATAAAGTCTTTGTTTCAAAGCTTATAGAATCTATTTTATGAAGATATCATCTATAATTCTATAAAAAGGGGAGTATCGAACATGAATCAGATCATCGAAGCTTTAATCAACAGAAAATCAGTCAGATCTTATGAAGACAAAGAGATAGCGGAAGCGGAAAGAAGAGCCATTCTGGAGGCGGCCTGCGCCGCACCGACGGCCGGCAACCAGCAACTGTATACCATCATTGACGTGAAAGACCAGGAATTGAAAAACAGGTTGATAGAGACCTGCGATCATCAGCCTTTCATCGGTGAAGGCAAAATGGTACTGGTCTTCTGTGCCGATACATTAAAATGGCACGAAGGTTTTAAAGACTGTGATTGTGACCCGCGTCCTCAGGGTGCCGGTGATCTGCTGCTGGCGGTCTGCGATGCCTGTATCGCCGCTCAAAATGCGGTCATTGCCGCCGAATCGCTGGGCATCGGCAGCTGTTATATCGGCGATATCATGGAAAATTGCGAAGCACAAAGAGACTTATTAAAACTGCCTGAACATGTCTTTCCTTGCGCGATGCTGGTGATGGGCTACAAGAGTGAAGCGGAGAAAAAGCGGGAAAAGGCGAAAAGAGCACCTTTGGAGTGCATCGTTTCTATCGATTCTTATCCGCAGATGGACAAGGAATACCGCAAAACGATGTTCTTTAAGGGTTCGGAAGTCAGGACTTATGAAGAATGGATGCAGGCTTTCTGCAAGCGTAAATACAATTCCGATTTTGCCAGAGAGATGACCAGGTCGGTGAGAGCGTATCTTGAACAATACGAATAGTATTTAGGATATAATAGGCCTGTGGAAAGAAGAAAACTGATCATTGATACCGACTGTGGCAGTGACGATGCGATCGCGATCGCCATGGCGCTTAATGACGAGCGCTATGAGATCCTGATGTTTTCGACTGTTTCGGGCAACGTCAGAGCCAGACAGGCCTGCTATAATCTGTTGACGACACTCAAGCTCTGCGATACCTATTATCCGCCGGTCTATGAAGGATCCAATGAGATGCTTAAAAGAGATTTCGTCGGTGCCGAAGATACCCATGGCAAAGACGGTATGGGGGATCTTGGTCTGGTGGATTATTCCTTAAAGATCACGGAAGGTAACGGGATCGATATGATCCTTCAGACTCTGAAGGAAAATGAGGCAGGAAGTATCGATATCATCGCCCTTGGTCCTTTGACCAATATCGCTTTGGCGATCAGAAAGGATCCGGAAACGATGAGAAAGGCCAGACGCGTCGTTTCAATGGCCGTTACTTTCAAGGCCGGGGGCAATGTGACGGACTACGCCGAATTCAACGTCTGGCAAGATGCCGAGGCCTTCAAGGAAGTCATCGACTTTGGATTCAGGAATCTGATGTTTGTCGCCTGGGATGCTTCACTGGGTGAAGCGGCTTTCAAGGCGGATGAGATCGAAAAACTCCGGAATTCTTCGGCTTTGGGTGAGTTCTGTGTGGATTCCAACATCTGTCTGCTTGAATTAAACAGAGCCCGTTTCCATGAAGATATCCTGGATCTGGCCGATCCGGCAGCGATGTGTGCGGCCTTGTATCCCGAATGCATCGAAGAATGCGAAAACTATCATCTCGATGTCGATCTTTCAGAAACAGAAAGATACGGCTTCGTTGAGATCGATTACGACCATCAGAAAAACGAAGGTCCTTCAGCTTTCATCTGCAGCAAGCTGAAAGCCGATGTCTATAAAAGATATCTGTATTATCATTTGAAGGCGGAATAAAACCAGTTGAGACAACTGGTTTTTAAAACGATTCGATGAATCTTCTGACAATATCGATGCCTGAGATCAAAGTACCGATACTGGAGAAGAGATTGGCGAAGATGACGACCATCAAGGTTCTGGTGACACGGTTTTTCCAGAAACCTTTGATACTGGAAGTATCTTCGTAGATGTCTTCAAAATCCCTGACTTTCGGCTTGCGGATACTGGCTTCGACGATGCCGGCGAACCAGCCCGAGGCCAGAAGAGGATTAAGGGAAGTGATGGGTGACATGACAAAGGCCGTCAGGATCGAAAGCGGATGGCCTAAAGCCAGTAAGGTACCTAAAGCGGAAAGTCCGCCATTCCAGATGATCCACGATTTGATCTGGCTTAAGCCCAGATCACGATTCTTATAGATCGTTATACCTATCAGCAGGATGATGGCCAAAGGGATCATGTATTTAATATAGGATGCAAAGCTCTTTTTCTTTTCCACGATCTCCAGCTCGTTGGTATCGATGTCTTCATTGAGATGTCTGCTTATGCCCAAGGCGTGGGCGGCACCGATGATGGCCACGATCTTTTCTCCGGGAGCCGTCTTGATCTTTTGAGCCAGATACATATCTCTCTCGTCGACCAATACCTGTTTGACGGTCGGAAATTCCTTTGAGACTTCCGCCAGGGCTGCTTCCAGGGCGTCGGTTTCCTTAAGCTGTGCCAGATCTTCTTCGGATATCTCTTCATCGTCGAAGATCGAGGAGATGATGCCGTTTAAGAGTTTGAATTTTTCGGATGTGCCCAGTTTTGCCCAGATCCTTGAGAAAGTGGTTTTAATGGGCCTATCGGCTAAAACCAGCTGCTTGTTTCTTTCTTTGGCCAGTCTGATGCCTTCCATCATTTCGCCACCGGAAGAGGAACCCAGAGTCTTGGCCATCCTTCTTTGGAAAGAGGAAAGGATGACGTTGACCATCAGAAAACCGACCTGTTTGTCTTTGATGACTTTGACGATATCGGTGTTGCGCCATTCTTCGGGATTCTGCAGCCGTTGATAGCGTTGCGCATCCAGTTCGATGCAGATGGAATCGGGATCGACTTCATCGATGCATTCGCTGACGTCGTTTATCGATTCTTTGGAGACATGGGCCGTTTTGACCAGATAGATCTGTTTGTTTCCGTATTCCAGTTTGACGATGTTTTCACGCATAAAGATATTATAGCATTGTATAATTAAGTGGTGAAAACGACTTGTGAACAGCCACAGGATCTGGAAGAGGTGCTGAAAGACTATCTTGATGATGAAGAAGTGAAGAAAATGTGCGACTACAAGGCCCATGGCGGGATCAGCGTCTATGCCCATTGTCTGAATGTAGCCGATCTTTCCGATCGGATCGATAAGGCATTGGGAAGCAAATGCGATCGCAAGACGCTGTTATTAGGAGCACTGCTGCACGACTTCTATCTCTACGACTGGCATGATGCCAGAGTTTTTGTGAATGTCTTCAAGATGCATGGCTATACCCACCCCGAGACGGCCTGTCAGAATGCCATAAGGTGTTTCGATGTCGATGAAGGGGTCCAGGAAGTCATCAGATGTCACATGTGGCCTTTGACACTGTTTCATTTTCCTTCCAGCAGGGAGGCGATGATCGTCTGTATGGCCGACAAGATCTGTGCTTTAAAGGAGACTTTTACCCGATGATCAGCCGGTTTATGATCTATTTTATTTTATTGTCGATCTTAGGCTACTTCTATGAATGTGCGGCGATGACGATCTGGGCCGGCAAGTGGGAGAACCGCGGTTTTCTCTATGGCCCTGCGATCCCGATCTATGGGGCGGGAGCCCTGTTTGGCACGATACTGTTCGAGTGTTTCTATACCGTTTATACGCCATTGAGCGTTTTTCTTATCAGCATGTTTGCCTCAGCCGTTCTGGAATATGTGGTACACTATGCACTGGAGCAGGCCTTCCATGCCTACTGGTGGGATTATTCCAATGCACCGTTAAACATCAACGGACGCATCTGTCTGCCGGCTTCGATCGGCTTTGGAGTAGCAGGTCTGATCATCGTCTATGTGATCAATCCCTTCCTGCTTCCGATCCTAAACAGCATAAATGGCGAAATCTGTCAGCTGATTGCCTTGATCTTCATGGGCGTATTTGCGGCCGATCTGACGGTGACGATCTGCGTCATCGGCGGTTTTATCAGAAGAGTCGAAAATGCCGAGAACTTCCTCAACGAGCACATGGACAGCCTCGTCAGCAATTTCCTGGACGAGTCCAAGGCCATCAACTACCGCTTCTATTCGGCCGTCGATAAAGTGGAAGAAAGACGGAAAAAAATGATCGATGCCCGCTTTGAAAGGATAGCCGATTCCTATACCAGGACATATCGGCGTATCATTTCGGGAGTTAAGGGTTTCAGAGGCAATAGATATTCCATCAGACTTAACGAAGCTTTGACGAAGATAAAAAACAGAATGAAGAGAACGAAAGATGAATGACAAGATAGTGATACGTGGAGCCAGGGTCAACAACCTCAAGAATATCTCCCTGGATCTGCCGCGCAATAAACTGATAGTAATGACCGGCCTTTCCGGTTCCGGAAAGACTTCTTTGGCTTTTGATACGATCTATGCGGAAGGTCAAAGGCGCTATGTGGAATCGCTGTCCAGCTACGCAAGACAGTTTTTAGGTGGAGTCGATAAACCGGATGTCGATGTGATCGAAGGTCTTTCACCTGCCATCGCCATCGACCAGAAGACTACTTCCAACAACCCGCGTTCAACGGTAGCTACGATCACGGAGATCTACGATTATCTGCGTCTTTTATATGCCCGCTGCGGTATCGCCTATTGTCCAAACCACAATGAGCCGATCGAGGCCATGACAATCAGCGGTATGGTCAGAAACATCATGAACTTTGAAGACGGGGAAAGGATGGAGATCCTGGCCAATGTGGTGACCAATAAGAAGGGGACTTTCAAAGACTATTTCGATAAACTCAAAAAGGACGGCTTTTTGCGTCTTTATGTCGATGATGAACTCTACGACATCGAAGAAGTTCCGGAACTTGACAAAAACAAGCGCCACAATATCGAGGTCGTGGTCGACAGGATCGTCAAAAGAGAAGGGATCGAGACCAGACTCAATGATTCTTTGGAGATCGCTTTAAATCTTACGGATGGCACCTGCATCATCAAACATGGCGGTCAGAAGGATCTTTTCTCTTCCCATCAGGCCTGTCCGAAGTGCGGTTTCACGGTGCCGACCCTGGAACCCAGACTTTTTTCTTTCAACTCGCCTTTGGGGGCTTGCGATGAGTGCAAGGGCTTAGGCGTGACCATGTCGGTCGATCTGGACTATCTGATGCCCGATCGCAGCAAGTCGATCGCCGAAGGCGGTATCCGCTATTACAAGAACATCTACGGCAGCAACAATCTGGAATGGCAGAATTTTGCGACCTTATTGAAACATTACGGTATCTCGGAGACCAAACCGCTCAACAAGATGAGCAAGAAAGAGATGGATATCATCCTCTACGGTTCGGATGAGGAGATCCGCTATACCGTCACCTCGACCGGCGGTACCACCTACAACAAGGTGGGCTATATCGAAGGGGTCAAGAACCTGATCGAAAGAAGGTTCGAAGAGACCCAATCGAAGTTCGGCAAAGAATATTACGGTTCTTTCATGACGGAATCCGAGTGCAGCAAGTGCCATGGTGCCCGTCTTAACGACAAGGTGCTTTCCGTGAAGGTGGATGGTCTCAACATCTACGAGACCACCTGTCTTTCGATCGTCGATTCCTTGAAGAAATTCGAAGAACTCAAACTCGACCCGATGCGGGCTGAGATCGCCAGAACGCTGTTAAATGAACTTAAAGCCCGGCTGCGTTTTCTCAAAGACGTGGGCCTGGACTATCTGACATTAAACAGAGTGGCCGGATCCCTTTCCGGTGGCGAAGCCCAGCGTATCCGCCTGGCTACTCAGATCGGTTCGGCTTTGACGGGTGTACTTTATGTCCTGGATGAGCCTTCCATCGGTTTACATCAGAAGGACAATGCCAAGCTGATCGAGACGCTCAAGAAGATGAGAGATTTGGACAATACGATCATCGTCGTCGAACATGATGGTGAAACGATGCTGGAATCAGACTATATCGTCGATATCGGTCCCGGTGCCGGCAAGGAAGGCGGCGAGGTCGTCTTTGCGGGAACCCCCCAAGAGATCTTAAAAGATGAGAAGTCCATCACCGGCCAGTATCTTTCTTTCCGCAAACAGATCCCGATCCCTGAAAAACGGCGCAAGGGCAACGGCAAGTATCTCAAGATCATCGGTGCGCAGGAAAACAACCTCAAAAACATCGATGTTTCCATACCTTTAGGCAAGTTTACCTGCGTGACCGGCGTTTCCGGTTCGGGCAAATCATCTTTGGTTATCGAAACGATGACCAAGTCGATCATGAAATCGCTGGATCGAGTCAATATCAGACCAGGCAAGGTGAAAAAGGTTGACGGTCTCAAAAATATCGACAAGATCGTCTACATCACTCAGGATCCGATCGGACGGACGCCCCGTTCCAATCCGGCGACCTATACCGGAGTCTTTGACGATATCCGCGATCTCTATGCGATGACACCTGATTCCAAGGAAAGGGGATACACCAAGTCCCGCTATTCCTTCAACGTACCGGGTGGGCGTTGTGAAGCCTGCTATGGCGATGGCGTCAAGCGGATCTCGATGTTATTTATCCCTGATGTTTTTGTGGAATGTGAAGAGTGTCATGGCAAGCGCTACAATGCCGAGACTTTGCAGGTACGCTATAAGGGCAAGAACATCTACGATGTCCTGAAGATGTCGGTCAAAGAGGCCCTGGAATTCTTCAAGAATCACAAGAAGATCAAAGACAAGCTGCAGGTCTTATACGATGTGGGTCTTGGCTATATCGAACTGGGCCAGAGTGCCACGACTTTGTCGGGTGGCGAAGCCCAGCGAGTCAAGCTGGCTTCCGAACTGCAGAAAAAGCCCACCGGCAAGACGATGTTCGTACTGGATGAACCCACGACGGGCTTGCATATGGACGATGTACTGAAACTGATCAGGATCATCGATCGGATCGTGGACAATGGCGATTCGGTAGTGGTAATAGAGCACAACCTGGATGTGATCAAATGTGCCGATCATATCATCGATCTGGGTCCCGATGGCGGCGATGCGGGCGGTGAAGTCATCGCTCAGGGTACGCCGGAAGAGGTAGCTCTGGTCGAGAATTCCTATACCGGTCAGTATCTGAAGAAAGTGTTAGGTGTAAAAAATGGCTAATGAAGAATTGAATAAACGCGTTTATGTCCGGGAGATCAAGGAACAGCTGGGACTGGAACAGCTCACGGGCAATGGAGAATCGCTGAATCGCTGGGCTATCGCTCCGGATATCAACCGTCCGGGTCTGGAATTGTCCGGCTATCTGGAGTCCAACGATCTCAAGAGGGTGGTCATTCTTGGTACCAAGGAATACGAATACATGTCCAAGTTCGACTACGATACCCAACGTTCCCGTTATGAGATCATCACCGATTCCTATACGCCTTGTATCATCCTCTCGGGTGAATTTGCGCCGATGGCGGCACTGATCGATCTGGCCAACAACAAGAACTTCCCGATCTTCCGTTATGAGGGTCAGACTTACCAGCTGATCGTCGACCTGGTCTCCTATCTTTCGGAAAAGCTGGCGCAGACCGATTCCTTATATGGCGTCATGATGAACATCTATGGCAGAGGCATCATGATCACCGGCAAATCCGGCATAGGTAAATCCGAACTGGCCTTGGATCTGATCAACAGGGGACACATGCTGGTGGCGGACGACAGGGTGGATGTCAGAAGAGTACACAAGTCCATCCTTTGCGAAGCTCCCAGGATCTTAAAGAGGATGCTGGAGATAAGAGGTCTGGGTATCGTGGATGTGACCAGGATGTTCGGGGCCAATGCCTATCTCAACCGCTGTCAGCTGGATTTCGTGATCAAGCTGGTCAACTACGATGAAAGCATGGAAAACGACAGGCTCAATCCGATCAATGAGACCATCGATGTCCTGGGTCTGGAAGTGCCGATGCTGATAATCCCGATCACGGTAGGTAAGTCGCTGTCGGTCATCATCGAAGCGGCCGTTTCCAATTATCTTCTGACCAAGCTGGGCTTCAATTCCAACGAGGATTTCAAAGCCCGTTATCGCAAAGAACTGGAAATGAAGGTGAACGATCGATGATACAGTTTTTTCCCAATGAACAGACTTTTGTAGCCTTGAAGATCTTTGGCTTGAGTTTCGATATCCGCTGGTATGCCGTCTTTATCATGATCGGTGCCTTGCTGGCATACGAGATCGCCAAGAAGGATGTCAAAAAAGCCCGCTACATCTCGCTGGACTTCTTCGATTCCTTCTTCATCTACACCCTGTGGGTGGGGATCATCGGTGCCAGACTGTGGTTTTGTGCCTTCTATAACTTTTCCTACTATTTCTCCAATCCTGTGGAGATCATCAGGGTCTGGGACGGGGGACTGGCGATCCAGGGCGGCATCGTCTTTGGAGCTCTGTTTGCCTACTTCTATACGAAGAAGAACCGCTACTCCTTTTTGAAGATCCTGGACATCGTCTTGCCCAACGTCCTTTTAGGTCAGTTTACCGGCCGCTGGGGCAACTTCGTCAATAAGGAATGTCACGGGGCGGAAGTAAGTGAAGAGTATTTTAACGGCATCCTGTCCTTCCTGAAAGAGGGCATGTATATCAACGGCCACTACTATGAACCTTTGTTTTTCTATGAATCGATGCTGTGTCTGTTGGGCTGGATACTGATCTATCTGGTCTTGAAAAAAAGACAGAACAGGCGTGGCGATCTGGCGTATGCCTATCTGATGTGGTATGGCCTGATCAGGTTCTTCATCGAAGGAAGAAGGACCGATTCACTCTATCTGGGTAATTTCAAGATGGCTCAGCTGACTTCGATCGCTTTCTTTATTCTGGGACTCTTAGGTTATCTGGGCGTTTTAAACAGGTTCTTAAAAAAAGAAAAACCGACACTCTTATTCGATTTCGATGGCACTTTAATGGATACCAGGGAAAGTATCGTCGAGGCCTATCGGGCTTTGTTTAAGAAGTATTCCGATGAAAGCCTGTTTACCGATGAGATCAAACAGGAGATCATCGGTCCCGCTTTGCGGCCGATGTTTGCCAAATACTTCCCGGGCTTTGATTACGATACGCTCTATGCTGATTACCATGATGCGCAGATCAAGGTGGCCAAGACGGCCAATCATCCCACGCCTCATTCCGATGAAGTTCTCAAAAAGCTTCATGAACAGGGCTATAAGATCGGAATCATCTCTACCCGTTCCAAACCGGGCATTCAGGGTATCCTGGATGATTTCGGACTGCGGGAATATGTCGATGATATCTGCGGGGTCTACGATGTCGAAAAACAGAAACCCGATCCCGAAGGCATCTTCAAGCTGGTAAACGAAAACAAGTGGAACCGGGAATGCATCATGGTAGGCGATTCCTTAATGGATATCAAGTGTGGCGACAACTATGGAGCCTATACGGTAGCTTATCTCAATGATCCGCTTCGCTCTGAGCAGCTTAAGCAGGCAGCCAACGAAGCGATCACGGATATGGAAGATATCTATGATATTCTAAATAAGGATATCGCTTTTACCTACGATAAAATGTAATTGCTGAAATTTCGGGGTTTATCATTTTTACTATCCGAGTATAATAAAAAAGGAAAAACAGGAGGTTATTATGGTTACAGTATTAGAACATCCGCTTATCACTCATAAACTGACGCTGATGCGTATGGAAGAGACAGGACACAAGGATTTCCGCGAGAATCTCGATGAGATCGCTTCCCTGATGGCCTATGAAGTATTGCGTGATCTGCCGATGCGCGATGTACATATCACGACCCCGATGGGTCCCTGCGACACGAAGGAACTGGATACGGAAGTCATCCTGGTCCCGATCTTAAGAGCCGGCATGGGACTTGTCAACGGTATCATGGATCTGATCCCGACGGCCAAAGTCGGTTTCATCGGTCTCTACAGAAACGAAGAGACGCTGGAACCGGTCGAATATTTCGCCAAATTCCCCAAAGAACTGACTGAAGGCATCGTCCTGGTCTTAGACCCGATGCTGGCAACGGGCGGCAGTGCCATCGCCGCTGTCGATATGATCAAGGCCAGAGGTGCCAGCAACATCAAGATGGTCTGTCTGGTCGGTGCACCGGAAGGTGTCAAAGCCTTCAGCGAAGCTCATCCGGACGTCGACTTGTATATGGCGGCTCTCGATGATCATCTCAACGAGATCGGCTACATCGTTCCGGGTCTGGGTGATGCAGGCGATCGTATCTACGGAACCAAATAACGATAAAATGAAAAGCTGCACTGCAGCTTTTTGTTATGGTCGGAAATTGAGGTTTTTGATCTGCCCCGAATGTCTGATGACTGCCTTGGTGAAGGACTTGGGCAGTGACTTTTCACTGCGGTAGTACTTGAAGGTCTCTTTGACGATGAAGACCACACCGAGTAGTGCCGCAAAGAAGGACCAGCTGTCGGAACTCGCCTTGATCTGATCGAGGCTGTCCGTGGTCTTTTGCAGGTTGTTTCCGATACCTTTGGCGACATCGGCGGTCTGCGCGATCTTTTTCATGGTCTTGCTAAGTCTGATCAAGAAGGCGATCAGTGTCCCGATCAGCACGATTACCAGCAGCCCGTAGATGTAGGGCATGAATGAATTGATGGTTTTCATAGTTATATTATACTTCTTTCTGCAGACATTCTTCACCGATCTTTAACGGCGTGATTCCTTTGGTGAATTCCTTGATCGTTTCGAGTTTGTTTTCATCGTCCAAAGCGAAGATGTAGGTCGTTTCCGTATCGTAGATCTTATCGATGATAATGGTGTTGTTACTAAGATAGTAGTCGATGCGGCTGGCCATTTCGTAGGAGAGCTTTAGTTCGTATTTGGGCAGGATCTGATCTTCCACGAAAGTTGCCTGCTTGAGACATTCACTGACGGCGGAAGAGTAGGCTCTGATCAACCCTCCAGCCCCCAGCTTTATCCCGCCGAAATAACGCACGACCAGGGCGCAGGTCTGATCCAGATTATTTTTGTCCAGCACATTTAGGATCGGAGCTCCGGCCGTACCGGAAGGCTCTCCGTCATCGGAAGAACGGCGGATATTGCCGCAGATCAAAGCGGAGCACACATGAGTGGCGTCGCGGTGTTTCTTGCGGATCATATTCAGATATTGCTTGTATTCCTCTTCGCTTGTCACATGCTGAATGTAACAGATGAAACGGGACTTTTCGATGATGATCGTGTTGCTGGTCTCTTGTTTCAAATACATAACTCTATTTTAAAATATTGTGGTAGAATTGGAAATGTTGTGAGGTTATAAAATGAGAAGTTTGGAAGAGATCCTGGCCGAACTCAATGCGGCCGAAAAGGAATACGCGCAAAAGTGTGCCCGTTACGGCATCGAGGAGAACGGCAAAAAGAAAAAGGGTACCGAAAATGCCAAAAACGAAGGAAAGTAGGTCTTAATAGCCTACTTTTTTTAAGGGCTTAGATGGTATAATTAAAGTATATTAGGAGGAGTTTTGTTATGGCTAAAAAGCTAGTTACTGACTTACAGGTAGCGGGCAAAAAAGTCATCGTCAGAGTTGACTTCAATGTTCCGCACAAGGGTGAGCTTATCACCGACGACAACAGGATCGTGGCAGCCCTGCCAACGATCAGATATCTCTTGGAAAACAACGCCAAGGTCATCCTGCTTTCCCACTTAGGAAAGGTCGACTACAAGAAGTCCGAGGAAGAGATCGAAGCGGCCAAGAAGAAGAACGACATGGTCATCGTGGCCAGAAAACTGCAGGAATATCTGCCTGACAACAAGGTCATCTTCGTCAATGCGACCAGAGGCGAAGAACTCGAGAACGCTGTTGCCGAAATGAAGGAAGGCGAAGTTGTTCTGATGCAGAATACCAGATATGAGAAGGGCGAATCCAAGAATGATGAAGCACTTGGCAAGTACTGGGCTTCTTTAGGTGATCTCTTTGTTGAAGATGCTTTCGGTTCCGTCCACAGAGCTCACGCTTCGACGGTCGGTATTCCGTCCAATCTGCCTAGCGCAGCCGGTTTCCTGGTTGAAAAGGAACTCAAGTTCCTGGGCGATGCCGTTGAAAATCCGGTCAGACCTTTTGTCGGTATCCTTGGCGGTGCCAAAGTAGCCGACAAGCTCAAAGTCATCAACAATCTGCTCGAAAAATGCGATACGCTGATCATCGGCGGCGGCATGGCTTATACATTCCTGAAGGCTCAGGGCAAAGAGATCGGCAATTCCTTAGTCGATGATGAGAAACTCGACTATTGCAAGGAAATGCTTCAAAAGGCTGCTGAACTTGGCAAGGAACTGCTTCTGCCGGTCGATACCGTCGTAGCGGACAATTTCCCTGATCCGATCGATGGCGAGATCGCTACGGAAGTAGTCGATGCCGACTGCATCCCGGCTGAAAAACAGGGTCTGGATATCGGTCCTAAGACAGCTGCTTTGTTTGCCGAGAAAGTCAAAGAAGCCAAGACCGTCGTCTGGAACGGTCCGATGGGCGTCTTCGAGAACCCGACGCTGGCTAAGGGCACCAATGAAGTGGCCAAGGCTCTGGCGGAGTGTGAAGGCACGACCATCATCGGCGGCGGCGATTCCGCAGCAGCTATCAAACAGCTCGGTTTCGCTGACCAGGTATCTCATGTATCTACCGGTGGCGGTGCTTCTCTGGAATTCTTAGAGGGCAACGGTCTGCCTGGTGTCGATATCATTAACGAAAAATAAAGGAGCGGAAATGAGAAAACCTATTATCGTTGGCAACTGGAAAATGAACAAGACTCCGAGCGAAGCTCTGGAATTCATGAAGGGCATCGAAGAAGTCCTGACCGGTGAAGAAGCTGCCGATTACGGCGTTGGTGCACCATACGTCGATCTCGATGTCTGTGTCAAGAATGCCAGGAATCTGATCATCGCAGCCGAAAACTGCAATGAAAAGGATTCGGGTGCTTATACTGGTGAAGTATCGGTTCCGATGCTCAAGGAAGTCGGTATCACGTATTGCATCATTGGCCACAGCGAGAGAAGAACTTATTACAATGAGACCAACGAGGCCTGTGCCTTGAAGGCCAAGAGACTGTTTGCGGATGATATCATCCCGATCTTATGCATCGGTGAGACCGAAGCGGAATATGATGAAGGCAAGACGGCCGATGTCATCAAGACGCAGCTGGCCGGTTCTTTAGCCGGACTGGATGCCTGCGAAGTGGCAAGAATGGTCATCGCTTACGAACCGATCTGGGCGATCGGTACTGGCAAGTCCGCAACCAAAGAGATCGCTGAAGACTGCTGCAAGCTGGTCAGAGAGACTGTCAAGGATCTCTACGACGAAGCTACGGCGCAAGCGGTCAGAGTTCAGTACGGCGGTTCCGTAAAACCGACCAATATTAAGGAATATATGGCTTGTGAAGATATCGATGGTGCTTTGATCGGTGGTGCTTCACTCAAAGTCGATTCATTCAAAGAAATAATTGACGCTACTAAATAGGAGGAAAAATGTATGTCTGCAATTATTGATGTTTATGCTCGTGAGATCATCGACTCCCGTGGCAACCCGACGGTCGAAGTTGAAGTTGCTACCGAATCCGGTGCTTTCGGTCGTGCAATGGTACCTTCCGGCGCTTCCACTGGTGAAAGAGAAGCTCTGGAACTCAGAGACGGCGATACCGCCCGTTTCCTGGGCAAGGGTGTCCTGAAGGCTGTCAACAATGTCAACGAGATCATCGCTCCGGCTTTGATCGGTTACGATGTAACTGACCAGGCTCTGATCGATAAGAAGATGATCGAACTCGATGGCACGAAAGACAAGTCTCATTTAGGTGCCAACGCCATGCTGGGTGTCTCTTTGGCTTGTGCCAGAGCGGCAGCTGATTTCTACGGCATGCCTTTATACAAATATTTAGGCGGCGCCAACGGCAAGACTTTACCGGTTCCGATGCTCAACGTCCTCAATGGCGGCAAACATGCCGATTCGACGGTTGATATGCAGGAATTCATGATCATGCCTTACGGTGCTCCTAACTTCAAGGAAGCCATCAGATGGTCTGCCGAAGTATTCCATGCTTTGAAGAAAGTTCTGAAGTCAAAAGGCTATTCTACCGGTGTCGGTGATGAAGGCGGCTATGCTCCTGACTGCACTGAAGGTAATGAAGAACCTCTGAAGCTCATCGTTGCCGCTATCGAACTGGCAGGATACAAGCCAGGTATCGATTTCGGTATCTGCATGGACCCGGCTTCTTCCGAATTCTACAATGCCGAAACCGGCAACTATGAACTGACCAGATCCGGCCAGGGTGTCAAGACGACCGAAGAAATGATCGACATGTATGCCGACTGGTGTGCAAAATATCCGATCATCTCGATCGAAGACGGCCTTGCCGAAAACGACTGGGATGGCTGGGTGAAGCTGATGGCTCGCTTAGGCGACAAGATCCAGCTGGTCGGTGATGACCTCTTCGTCACCAATGTCGAATACATCAAGAAGGGTATCGAATTGCATTGCGCCAACTCCGTTCTGATCAAACTGAACCAGATCGGTACTTTGACGGAAACTCTGGATGCCATCGAACTGGCTAAGAGAAACAACATGACGGCTGTCGTATCACACAGATCCGGTGAAACCGAAGATACGACGATCGCTGACCTGGTCGTCGGCCTCAATGCCGGCCAGATCAAGACCGGTTCTATGTCCAGAACTGACCGTATCGCCAAGTACAACCAGCTGCTCAGGATCGAAGATGAATTAGGTCCGGCTGCTCAATACCTTGGCAAGGATGCTTACTACAACCTGAAGAAATAAGCTCCTGACAAAAAACGAAAGAAAGCCGTATGTTCACTAGACATACGGCTTTTTTTCATGCTTATGTTTCCTTATATTAATATACGACTTTGCGATAGACGATGATCCATAAGACGAATTCGACGATCGAAGTGATGGCCCAGCTGATCGGAAAACACAGGTAGATCATCTGCAAAGTGTGGTGGATGGGGAACATCGTATAGATCCACAGGAGTCTGACACCACAGATTCCGATGACCATCAAAACGGTCGGCAGGGTCGAGGAACCCATGCCGCGCATCGAGTTGACAAAGACATCCAGGATGCCGTTTAAGACTAACAGAGAAGCGACGTATTTGATCCTGATCATGCCTACGGCGACGACTTCCGGCTTATCCGTATAGAATCTTAAGACATACGGACCGGCCAGGTATACAGCCAGACCCATGATGATGGCACCGACGACGACCAGGATCATCGTTTTGACCATGATCTCTTTGATGCGGTCGAGTCTGCCGGCACCCATACATTGACTGGTGAAAGTGATGGTCGCCTGCTGGAAGGCCATATAGCCGATATAGACGAAGTTTTCGACATTGGCACCGGCGGAATTACCGGCGACGATATCGGTCGAGTTGAAGGAATTGATACTTGACTGTACGACCACGTTGGACAAGGCAAAGACCGCACCGGAGAGCCCGGCGGGAATGCCGATCCTCATGATCTCAAACAGAGAATCGCGATCGAAATAAAGGTTTCTGATATCAAGATGGGTGATATCGTCTTCTTTGATCAGGACATATAAGACCAGGATGGCTGAGACGGCTTGCGAGATAACGGTGGCCGCAGCAGCACCGATGACATGCAGCTTAAAGAAGCGGATCGCGATATAGTTAAGGACGATATTCAAGGCACCGGATGCCATAAGGAAATACAACGGCCTTTGCGTATCGCCTTTGGAACGTAAGATGGCGGCACCGAAATTGTACAGCAGCAGGAAGATGACCCCACCGAAATAAATGCGCATATAGATGGTGGATAGATCGATGATATCATCCGGAGTGGACATCATGCTTAGAAAGCTTTTCGCAAACACGATGCCAATAAAAGTGAGAATTATTCCTCCGGCTGTTGCCAAAGCGATCGAAGTCTGAATGGAATCGGTGATCTTCTCTTTCTTGCCGGTACCGATATAGCGGGCGACGACGACGTTGGTGCCGGTCGCCAGACCGTTGAACAAGGAAGTAATCAGGAAAATGATAGATCCCGTTGAACCCACGGCTGCCAGAGCCCTGTCTCCCGCAAAACGGCCGACGATGATCGTATCGGCGGAATTGAAGGCCATCTGCAGGATGTTGGTGAAGACCAGGGGGATCGCAAAAATGAAAATATTTTTTAATAATGGACCATTGGCCATGTCCATCGTTTTTGATTTAGCGCTCATAACTAGAATTATAGGTTATTGAACTGGCAAATTGAATATAAATTTTCTGATTTTACAAATAATGTAATAATATTCAATAGTTTTAGGCCTTAATATGTGGCTTTTTATTATTTAAAGAAATTGCGAATGAAAAGCTATGAAAATTATTTTCAAAAACATGTAAAGTGTAACATTTTTTATGAAAGAATAGTGAAAAATTTATTGACAAAAAACGGGGGTAGTTTAAAATATAAAAGTATAGTTAATTAAGCAGATAAGAATTAACAGAATCGGGGAGGTAGGAATGCTAAAATACATTGCTAAAAGGCTGATCATCGGTGTACTGACGCTGCTGATCCTATCAACGATTACCTTCTTCGGTGTCAGGGCGATGCCGGGTGATCCTTTTTCACAGGATAATAAGGTCATCGCACCGGAAACTTACGAGGCCATGAGGCAGAAATACCATCTGGATAAGTCGCTTCCGGAACAGTATGTCATCTTCTTGGGCAATGCCTTGAGAGGCGATTTCGGTGAATCCATTTCCAAGAAAGGCAAGCAGGTCTCGGATATCATTGCTTTGCGTTTCCCGGTAACGGCTAAACTGGGTGCCATCGCATTTTGTTTCTCGATGGTCGTCGGTCTGCTGTTTGGTATCATTTCGGCTTTGGCGAAACACCGCTGGGTCAACTCGCTGATCACGGTCGTCTCTACCTTAGGCGTCTCGCTTCCCAACTTCCTGTTCGCCATGATGATCATGATCGTGTTTGCCGTCAAGCTTGGCTGGCTGCCGATCCTGGGTCTCAATGGCCCCAAATACTACATCCTGCCGGTCGCGGCGCTGTCCCTTGGCCCGATCTCATCGGTGACCCGTTTGACGAGGTCTTCGATCAGAGATGTCATGCATGAAGACTACATCACGCTGTCGCGTTCCAAGGGCAACAAAGAAGTCAGGACCATTATCGTCCACGGCTTAAAGAACGCTTTGCTGCCGGTCGTCACCTATGCCGGTCCGCTGTTTGCCGGTATGATCACCGGTTCACTGGTCATCGAGACGCTGTTCTCAGTCCCGGGCATCGGTGCCGAATTTACCAACTCTATCACCAACCGGGATTACACCCTGGTCATGGGCCTGACTATCCTGTTTGGTGTTCTGGTCATCATTATGAATCTGATCTCCGATATCGTGGCGGCGATCATCGATCCGCGTATCAAGTTAGGAAAGTAGGGTAAGTAAGATGAGTGAAAAGAATCTTGTATTGACAGACGATCTGTTTGAAAAGCTTCCCGAAGAAGAAAAGAATTCCGAATTCATCGCGGTCGCGATCAAGACTTTCGCCAAGGATGCCTGGGATCGTTTCCGTAAGAATAAACTGGCTTTGGGCGGTCTGATCTTTCTGATCGTCATGATTCTGCTGGCCATCATCGTTCCTGAAGTCTCACGTTATCAGTTCGACTCGCAGGATCTGGCCAATCGTAATGCTTTGCCCAGTCTGGAACACTTGCTGGGTACGGATAAGTTAGGCAGAGATATCTTCGTCAGGATCATGTATGGTGCCCGTGTTTCGCTTTCCATCGGCTTTGCCACGGCGGCGATAAACCTGGTCATCGGTATCCTGTATGGCGGCATCTCCGGTTATGTCGGCGGCAGAGTCGATATGATCATGATGCGTATCGTCGATATCATCTATGCCGTACCTTCTTTGATCTATGTCGTTTTGATCTTGCTGGTCTTCGGCGACAGTATCGGGTCGATGATGCTGGCGATATGTCTGACCTCCTGGATCGGTATGGCCAGACAGGTCCGTACGCAGATCATGTCTTTAAAAGAGATGGAATTCTCGCTGGCAGCCAAGGTCATCGGTGCCAGTAACAGCCGTATCCTGATCAGACACCTGGTCATCAACGCTTTGGGTCCTATTATCGTTTCTTTGACCATGATGGTTCCGGGTGCGATCTTTACCGAAGCTTCATTGAGCTTTGTCGGTATCGGTCTTAATCCCGCCATCCCGTCCTGGGGCAAGCTGGCTAACGATTGCCGTCAGCTGATCTTCACCCAGCCATTGCAGGTAGTGTGGCCGGTCGCGACGATAAGTTTGACCATCCTGGCTTTGAACTTCGTCGGTGACGGTATCGGTGAGGCCTTCCAGGCGAGGACCAGATAGGAGGGATCACTATGGCATTATTAGAAGTAAATAACCTGGTTACAACGTTCAAAACGGATGCCGGTGATGTCAAGGCGGTCCGCGGTGTTTCCTTCAAAGTGGAAGCCAAAGAGGCTTTGGGTATTGTTGGCGAATCCGGTTCCGGCAAGAGCCAGATGATGTATTCGATCATCGGCTTATTGGCGGATAACGGAACGATCGAGTCTGGCGATGTGATGTTCGACGGACAGGATATTTCCAAAAAGAATTTCAAAAGCAAAAGAGATTACGACGACTTCATGCGCAAGATCCGCGGCAATTCGATGGCCATGATATTCCAGGATCCGATGACTTTCTTAAATCCGGTCCTGAAGGTCGAGACACAGCTGATCGAACCGATGCTCAACCATAGCGATATGAGCAGAGCGGAAGCCAAAAAAAGGGCGATCGAACTGATGAATCTGGTCGGTATCCCTTCACCGGAAAAGCGTATCACGCAATATCCCTTTGAATTCTCCGGCGGCATGCGCCAGAGGATCATCATCGCTATCGCTTTGGCGAACAACCCCAAGCTGATCATTGCCGATGAGCCCACGACGGCTTTGGATGTCACGATCCAGGCTCAGGTACTGGAACTCATCGAAGAACTCAAATACAAATCCGATTCCGCGATCATCATGATCACTCATGACCTCGGTGTCGTCGCCAAGCTGTGCGACCGCATCGCGATCATGTATGGCGGCAAGATCGTCGAGATCGGTACGGATAAGGACATCTTCTACGATCCTAAGCATCCGTATACGGAAGGACTGCTTAAGTGCATCTCCAATCCGGAAAACGACGACGAAAAGGAGCTGACGCCGATACCGGGTTCTCCGCCCGATCTGCTCAATCCTCCGAAAGGCTGTCCGTTCGTGGATCGCTGTGAAAAGGCTATGAAAGTCTGCAAGGACTTCGAGCCACCTGTAAAGGACATCAAAGAAGGCCATCAGTGTGCCTGCTGGCTCTTAGACGATAGGGCGGTGAACGTATGAGCGAAGAAAAAGTAATACTTTCCGTTAGGAATCTTAAGACCTATTTCGATGTCACCAAGGGCATCTTTTCACCCAAACAGATCGTCAAGGCGGTCGACGACGTCTCCTTCGACATCAACGAAAATGAGACCTTCGGTCTTGTCGGTGAGTCGGGATGCGGAAAGACCACATTGGGACGTACCATCGTCAAGCTGTATGAACCGGAAAGCGGAAACATCTTCTTCCAGGGCAAGGATATCGCCAAGCTCAAAGGCAAGGAGCTGATCGCTTTCAGAAAAGATATGCAGATGATCTTCCAGGATCCTTATGCTTCACTTAATCCGCGTATGACGGTCGGTGAGATCATCAAAGAACCGATGATCATCCACAATATCTACGATAATGACAAGGAAAGGGAAGAGAGAGTCGTCGAACTGCTGAAGATCGTCGGCCTCAAGCCCGACCATATCCGCCGTTATCCGGCCGAATTCTCCGGTGGACAAAGACAAAGAGTCGGTGTCGCCCGAGCCTTGGCCGTCAATCCGAAATTCATCGTCTGTGACGAACCGATCTCCGCTCTGGATGTTTCCATTCAGGCCCAGGTCGTCAACCTTCTGAAAGAGATACAGAAGGAGATGGGATTATCCTATCTGTTTGTCGCTCACGATCTGTCCATGGTCAAGCATATCTCCGATCGTATTGGAGTCATGTATCTGGGCCAGATGGTCGAACTTGGTCCGGCGAACGATGTCTATCATCGTCCGTTGCATCCATATACGACCGCTTTACTGTCGGCCATCCCGATCCCTGATCCGGATGTCGCCAAGAAAAAACAAAGGATCGTGCTTGGCGGTGAAGTGCCAAGTCCGATCAACCCTCCGCAGGGGTGCCCGTTCTGTACCCGTTGTCCAAAGGCCACAGAACGTTGTCATAAAGAAAGACCTGTGCCTATTGAGGTCGGCACTCGTACAGTGGCTTGCCACTTGTATGAAAAGTAAAAGGAAAGGAAGAAAAAAGAAATGAAAAAGTTATTTGTTCTGATGCTTTCGCTTCTGATGGTCATTGGCTTGACTGCTTGTGGCAATGGTGGTGGAAGCAACGGCGGCGGCAGCGAGCCTGAAGCCGAGATCAAGACCTTCACCTATTCCGTAGGCGGCGAACCGACTTATATGGACCCGGCGAAGTGCGGTGACTCCGTCACAGCCGAGATCCACAATGAGATCTGGTATCCGTTATTCTATCTGGTTGAAGATGGTTCAACGGAATACGGCGATTGTGTCTCCTATGAAGTCTCCGAAGATGGCACTGTCTACACTTTCCATCTTGACGAGAACGCCAAGTGGTCCGATGGTGTTGCCATTACGGCTGATCAGTATGTCTATGGTATCAAGCGTTGTATCGGTTACGGCCATGCCGAAGTCGGTTATCTGACGATGATCACCAACTACATCCTGAATGCTGAAGCTCACCTGGAAGATGCGGTTGCCGATATGGACGATGTCGGTGTCAAAGCTGTTGACGATTTCACTTTAGAGATCACTTTGAATGCACCGTGCCCATTCTTCGTATCACTGCTTCCGACACAGGTCTTCGCAGCTTTGCGTCCTGAGATCGCTCCGGAAAAGGATTCCGAATGGTCCAATGTGGTCGGTTATCCGACGACCGGTGCCTTCTATCCGAGCAAGATCGACTCCGCTAACGAGTATATTCTGGAAAAGAACCCGTACTTCGCTAAGGCTGACCAGGTCTACTATGACAGACTTGTCGCCAAGATCATGCCTTCCATGGAGGCAAGCCAGATGGCTTTCCAGACCGGCGAGATCGACTATGACACCAGCGCCGATTCCAGCGCTGTCAACATTCCTGAACTCGCTGATTCGATCGATATCCATGGTAACATCAACTACTACATGAACATCAACATGTATGATGCTAACGAAGCATTACAGGATGTCAGAGTACGTAGAGCTATCCAGTTAGGTATCGACAGAAGTGCCTTCGTCACAGCTCTTGATGCCGGCGATGTTTACTATGAATTATACGGCTTCCTGCCGGTCGGTATTCCTGACAATGAAGGTGACTTCCGTACCAATGCCGATAACGACCACAAACTGGTCTACACCGACAAGGACGAAGCCAGAAAGCTGATGGAAGAAGCCGGTTATTCCGAGACCAACAGACTGGCTCTGGAATACTACTACAACCAGAACGCTATGCATGACACGGTTTCCGCTGTCATCGCTGAACAGCTGAAGGATATCTACATCGATGTCACGTTGAAGACAGCTGAACTTCGTACTTTCTTCGATGATCGTAGTTATGGACGCTATGATCTCGCCAGAAACGCTTTCTCAGCCGACTACATGGATCCGTGGAACTACCTCGAACTGATGGCCATCTATGATGACTCGGAAGAATACGGTACGCACTTTGGTGATGAGACCTATGATGCGATGCTGTTTGAATCGATGAAACTCTCCGGTGAAGAACGTTTCGCCAAGCTGCATGAAGCAGAGGCTTACGCCATCGAAGAAGCCTGCTTCAACTGCCCACTGTTCGGTTACGGTTCCGTTTCTCTGCAAAGACCTGGTACTACGGGTGTCATCAACAACCCGCAGGCCAACCACATTTTCTGGTTCGTCAGACTGCCTGAAGACTAGAAGATAATCCCGTACTTAAGAGAGAACTCTCAAAGAGTTCTCTCTTACTGCTTATTGATACAAGCTCTGTTTTATAGTCGGAAAAACAGAAGTTGGATCAATAGGAAAGGAGACCTTATGAAAACGATCGAATTGGACCAGTTCATTAGATTTCAGTTTTTATCTTCTTTAGGGATCACTTCGGATAAGAAGGATCTTTACTTTGTTTTAAGCAAGGCCGATATGGATAATAACGGCTACCTGCAAAAGATCGTCTCGTTCAATCTTGAAAAACGTGAATTCAAAGACATTACGGAATGGGACAAGTCCGCTTCCTTCATGAGTCTCAAGGATGGCGTTTATTTTGTGAAAAGTGATCCGGACAAGAAGGGCATCTCGACTTTCTATATAGTCGAAGAAGAGGGAAACAAGGAAGCATTTACACTGCCTATCCCTGTGTCATCACTCAAAGATTTCGATGATGAGTATTACGTGGCATTGGCCATGACCAACAGAGCCTGCCCGGATTATTACGCCTTAAGTGAGGAAGACAAGGAAACCTATGACAAGAAGGTCAAGGATGATGAAGACTACATTGTCTTTGATGAATATCCTTTCGTTTTCAATGGCGCCGGGGTCGTCAATGGCAACCGCAATTCACTGTTTCTTTTAAACAAAAACGATCATAAGCTTGAAAAGATCACGCCGGACAGCTTCGATGTGGCTTCTTTCGATGTGATCGGTGACAAGATAATCTTTTCCGCCAACGATTTCACGACCTACAAGACCAAGTGGGACAAGGTCTATTCCTATGATCTGAAAGAAGGGATCAGGACTATTTATGAAGATAAGATGGCGATCCGCAAAGTCTTTGACGAAAAGGGAAAGATCTATGTCAACGGTACCTTCGCCAAGGATTATGGCGAGATGGAAGCCGGCAAGTTCTATGAGTTGAAAGACGGTAAAATGGAATTGAGGATCGATACGGAGGATTCTTTATACAATTCGGTTGGTTCCGATTCCCGTTATGGCCGAAACAAGAACTATTTCAAAGATAACGAAACCAATTACTTCGTCACCTGTGAGGAAGACCATACGATCATCCTGAAGATGGAAGCTGATAAGCTGACCAAAGCGGTGGATATCAAAGGCTTCAGCGTCGATGACTTCGTCGTTGCCGATGATACATTCTATGCGATCGCTTTAAAGGATCAGAAACTGCAGGAACTCTACTGCATCAAAGACGGTAAAGTCGAACAGCTCAGCAGTTTCAATGAAGAAGTTCTGAATGATTATTATGTAGCTAAACCTGAGAAACTGACGGTGAAAAAAGCCGTCGATATCGACGGCTGGGTCTTGAAGCCATTCGAATTTGATGAGAACAAGAAGTATCCGGCGATCCTGGATATCCATGGCGGTCCCAAGACGGCCTATGGCGAAGTGTACTATCACGAGATGCAATACTGGGCTTCCAAAGGCTACTTCGTGATGTTCTGCAATCCCCGCGGTTCCGATGGCAAGGGCAATCTCTTTGCGGATCTGCGTCATCAGTTTGGCGGCATCGATTATCAGGATATCATGGCCTTCGTTGATCTGGTACTGGGGACTTACCCCAATATCGATCCCGAAAGGCTGGGCGTGACCGGCGGCAGCTATGGCGGCTATATGACCAACTGGATAATCGACCAGACCGATCGCTTCAAATGTGCGGCAACCCAGCGTTCGATCTCCAACTGGATCTCGGAAGTCGGCGTCAGCGATTACGGCATCGATTTCCCGATCGAACAGGAATTCGGGGATGTGCGAAACTGTGCGGGCGAATTGTGGGCAATGTCGCCGCTAAAATTTGTCAACAACGCCAAGACACCGACTCTGTTCATTCATTCGACGGAGGATTACCGCTGTCCGGTACCGGAAGCTCTGCAGTTATACACAGCCTTGACCTGTAACGGGGTAGAGACCAGAATGTGTCTGTTCAAAGGCGAGAACCATGAACTTTCCCGCAGTGGCAAACCGACGCACCGGATCAGAAGATTAAAAGAAATAACGGACTGGATGGACAGCCATCTTAACGGATAAAAGGAGACAATATGACAGAATTTGATTTAAGCAGACCGCAGAACTACTGGTTCAACGAGATCGCCAAGATCCCACATCCTTCAAGACATGAAAAGAAACTCAGCGATTTCATCGTCGAATTCGCCAAAGAAAGAGGCTTGAACTATAAGCAGGATGAAGTCTTTAACGTCATCGTTGAGAAACCCGCTTCCAAAGGTTACGAGAATGCGGCCCCGCTGATCCTGCAGGCCCATATCGATATGGTCCCGGCCAAGGTCGAAGGTTCTACCCACGATTTTGAAAACGATCCTTTGCAGCTGTATGTCGATGAAGAAGGCTGGCTGCATGCCAAGGATACGACGCTGGGTGGCGATGACGGCCATGGTGTCGCCTATATGTTGTCGATACTCGACGACGATGAACTTCCTCATCCGGCTTTGCAGTGTTTCTTTACGACGATGGAAGAGATCGGCTTGCTGGGATCGATGGAGCTGAAGAGTGAGGATGTGCACGCCGATCGGATGATCAATCTGGACGGCGGCGGGGAGACCAGTACGGGCATTTCCGCAGCCGGTGGCTGCAACGTCTTCATTCACAAGGATATCGTCTGGCAAGACAGCGATAAAGAAACTTATTCACTGGATATAAGCGGTCTTTCCGGTGGCCATTCCGGTGGTCAGATCCATCTGGAAAAGGGCAATGCGATCGTAATCGCCGCTCGCGTCATCGAAGAAGCCATCGCCAAGGGCATGGACTTTGAACTGGTCAGCTTTACAGGCGGTGAAAAAGACAATGCCATTCCGCGTTTAGCCAATATCGTCTTTAATTCAGCCTGCGATTTTGAAATGATCAAGACTTTCTTTGCGGAAAGCGAAAAGAATATCAAAACGGAACTGGAATTCTCCGATCCCCAAGTCTGTGTGACAGTTACAAAGGCTGATAAAGCCGGCAAAGCGATCGCAGGTGGCAGAGATATCGTCGATTACGCCTATCTGATGCCTAACGGTTTCCAGCATCGTTCGATGGTGATCGAAGGGCTGACTTTGACTTCACTCAATCTTGGTGTTGCGATCACTAACGATAAAGAAATATATTTCGATACTTTGATCCGTTCGGCCATGGATCATGCGACCGACGATCTAAAAGACCGCATGCATCTGCTGGCGGATAAACTGGGACTGCGCTACGAACTGACCGGCCGCTATTCAGGCTGGAACTACGAACCGAAATCGGAAATGAGAGAAAAGCTCAGAAAAGTCGTCAGGGATTTCGGCAATGAACTGCAGGAATTTGCGGGACACGGCGGCAACGAATGCGGTGTCTTCAAGGCCTTGAATCCGAAACTGGACATCATCACTTTCGGTCCCAAGGGTTCCGGTATCCATACCCCGGATGAAAAACTCGATCTTGACAGCTTTGAGCGTTCATATCAGATGCTTAAGCAGCTGGTAGCTATGTGCGACTAAGGAGGAACAGGAAGATGAATAAAGGCATAGTTGTGATTTTAAGCGGTGCCAGTTCGGTAGGAAAGGGCACGATAAGGGAAAGACTTCTGGAAGATAAAGACATGAATCTGTTCTTCTCGATCTCGGAGACGACCAGACCCAAAAAAGAAGGGGAAGTCGATGGCAAAGACTACTACTTCGTTTCCCATAAGCAGTTCGCCGATTCCGTCAAAAACAAGGAACTGCTGGAATATACGGAATTCAACGGTTACTATTACGGAACGCCTAAGGCCCAGGTCGATTTCCTGGTCAACAAGGGTAAGAATGTGCTGATCGAAGTCGAGGCCCAGGGTGTGGGTCCGATCAAACTGAATATTCCGGAAAGTATCGCGTTCTTTGTCATGCCGACAAGTTTTGAGGAACTGGAAAAACAGATCCATGAGATCTATAAGGATGATGAAGCATCCGTCGAAAGACGTTTAAACAAAGCAAAGATGGAAATGGAGATCGCTCCGCTTTTCAACAACATCGTCTATAACAACGATGTCGACAAGGCGGTTGCCGAGATCAAAAAAGTCGTAATGGCAGAAATGGAGAGAAGAAACGATGAATAAATGGCAGTTAGAAAAACTTGCGCGGGTCTTAGTCAGGACCGGCGTCAATATCCGGGAAGGCGAAACACTCGTCTTACAGACGGATACGGCAGCGATCGATCTGGCCAGAGAGATCACCAGAGAGGCTTTTGCGGCCGGGGCTAAAGACGTCGAAGCTTTCATTTCCGATGCAGAGATCAATCACTACAAAGCTTTAAATTGTACACCTGAAACCTTGAGAGAACTGCCGGAATGGAAAAAAGAAGGCATCGATTCGATCTTAAGGACCGGCAAGGGCGTCCAGATGGGCGTCATGGCCAGCCGTCCTTCTTTGAACAGCGATGTTCCGGATGAAAATCTCAAGGCTCAGTTTTTAGCCAGCAATGAACTGCGCAACGTCGTACGTAACTACATCCATCAGGGCTGTCTGAAGTGGACAGGTTCTATCTATCCTTCCATGGAGTGGGCCAAAAAAGTCTTCCCGGAATGCGAAGATGAAGAAGCTTACACTAAGCTGGAGAACGCCATCTGCAAGATGATGAGAGTTGACGAAGACTCCGATCCGGTCGAAAACTGGAAAAAACATTGTGAAGAATTGGCTGAGCGTTCCAAGAAACTAAACGGCCTCAACTTCAAATCCTTGCATATCACCAGCGAACTGGGTACCGACTTGACAATGGATCTGGTCAAGGACCACATCTGGTGTTCAGCGGGGGAAATGGGTGCCCAAAACGTCAATGCGCCATACGTCGCCAATATGCCGACGGAAGAAGTGTTCACTGATCCGGATTTCAGAAGCGTCAATGGTATTGCCTATGCTTCCTTCCCATTGTTTATTTCGGGCAAACTCGTAACCGATTTTTCGATCACTTTCAAAGATGGCAAGGCAGTCGACTGTGCCGCGTCACAGAATGTCGAATTCTTAAGAGAAGCACTGTTTAGAGATGAGACGACAAGACAATTGGGTGAAGTGGCTCTGGTTTCCAAGAAGTCGCCGATCCGCCAGATGGGTCGCATCTTCTATAACGGTCTGATCGACGAGAATGCAGCCTGCCATCTGGCTTTCGGTTCCAGCTTCCCGGATTGCGTCAAGAACGGCACCGAATTAAGCAAGGAAGAACTGATCGAAAGAGGCGTCAACTTCTCCGTTTCCCACAACGACTTCATGATCGGTACGGATGATATCAAAGTCGTTGGTACGACCTATGATGGAAAAGAAGTGGTCGTCATGGAACACGGCGATTTCGTTCTTTAGGAGAAAAAGATGATCTCCAATCAGGAATTTCTGGTTAAGGATATACCGGATGTCGATTCTTTGAAAGGCAAGATCCTGGGCTATCGCCAGCGGGAAAAACTGCTGGACAAGTGGCTGGTCAACAGGCTTGACAGGATACTTCCTAAAATAATGAAACAGGCTGATATCGACTGCTGGGTCCTCATCAACAACGAATACAACGAGGATCCTGTCTTCTGGACGTTAACGGCCTATAATCAGATCACGGCCCGCAGACTTACCATCATGGTCTTCCGTTTGGAAGATGACAAGGTAAGCAGATACTCGATCACCCGTTATCCGATGAAGAATTATCAGCAGCTGTGGAACGACCAGTCGATCAGTCAGATGAAGACATTGGCCGCTACCATCAGCGCCTGGAAGGTGAAGAAGATCGGTTTAAACATCTCCGATACTTTCGCCTACGCCGATGGTCTGTCACATTCCCTGTACTGCGACTTTGTCAAGGAACTGTCTGAGGAAGACAAGGAAAAGATCGTTTCGGCGGAAAATGTCGTCGTTGGCTGGCTTGAAACCAGAAGCGAAGAAGAGATGACTGCCTACAACGATATCGTCCAGATCGCCCATACAATGATCGCGGAAGCTTATTCCAACAAGGTCATTCATCCCGGTGTTACAAGTGCCGATGATGTGAAGTACTGGATGATGCAGAAGACGATGGATCTGGGTCTGGAACCCTGGTTCGACTATGAAGTCTCGATCGTACGCAATGGCAATGAACACTATGAAGGTGATGAAGTGATATTGCCGGGCGACATGTTACATTGCGATGTGGGTTTCCGTTATCTGAATCTTTGTACCGATACCCAAGAGCTCTGTTACATTTTGAAAGATGATGAACTGGATGCGCCAGACGATCTCAGGAAAGGCATGGCGATCACCAATCGCCTGCAGGATATCGTTGCGGAAAATCTCATCATCGGCAAGACCGGCAACGAAGTGCTCAAAGAATCACTGGCTCAGGCAATCAAAGAAGGGATCGAACCCTGCATCTACACTCACCCCTTAGGCTTCCATGGCCATGCGGCCGGTCCGACGATCGGCCTCTGGGACCATCAGGAAGGTGTGAAAGGAAGCGGCGATTATCCGGTCCACGACAACACAGCATACTCCCTGGAACTCAATGCCAAAGTCTATTGTGAGACTTACGGCACAAAGGTCCAGTTCTCGATGGAGTCCGATATCCTGCTTAAAAACGGCAAGGTCTACTACCTCGCCGGCCGGCAGGAGAACTTCCATCTGGTTAAATAAAACCATAATATAAAGCCCGCATTTACGGGCTTTCTTCACTTATCGATATACCAATTATGTTAAAAAGATTTCTATCCTACTACAAACCTTATCTGAAGACCTTCGCTCTGGACATGAGCTGTGCTTTAGGCAACTCGGCGATCGGAGTCCTATATCCGATCATAACCCGTAAGATGCTCAATGACTTCATACCGAATCAGAAATTCGACAAGATCCTCATGTTCGGCGGATTGCTTTTGTTTGCCTATGTCGTCAAGATGATCATGAAGTATTGTGTTGATTACTATGGCCATATGGTCGGTACGCACTTACAGGCGGATATGCGTCGGGAGATCTTCGCCAAACTGGAGAAGCTGCCTTTTTCGTATTTCGACAATAACGAGACCGGCAAGATCATGTCGCGGATCACCAATGATCTGCAAGAGATCTCGGAACTTGCTCATCATGGTCCGGAAATGATCGTGATGACTTCCTTTTCCCTGATCTTTTCGCTGTTTTATCTCTCCAGCATCAACATCACGCTGGCCTTGATCATCTTCTCCTGTTCACCATTGCTGTTTGTGATCACCTTTATCGTGCGTCGCAAACACCTGGAATCGACCAGAAGGGCAAGAGCCTCTTTGGCACAGATCAATGGCGATGTCAATTCTTCCGTATCGGGGATCAGGATCACCAAGGCCTTCAACAATTCCGAGAAGGAGATGGAGAAGTTTGAAAGCGGCAATGCCGCCTTCGTTGAAGCCAAACGCGGACAGTTCTTTACCATGGCCATCCAACATGCCTCGACGGTCTTTGTGACGGACATCTTCAACGTCGTCTGCCTGATTTCCGGCGGCATCTTCCTGTATAAAGGACTGATCGGCTATGGCGATTATTCGACTTTCATCGTTTCGATCTCTTTCTTCACTTCACCGATCATTCAGCTGGTCCAGTGGATGGAGCAGTTCGATGAAGGTGTGACGGGTTTCGAACGTTTCTGCGAGATCCTGGATATGCCCATTGAAGCAGACAGAGAAGGGGCGAAAGATTATGAAATGTTAAATGGCGACATCAGCTTTGAAAATGTCTCATTCTCTTATAACCACGAAGAGGAAAGGGAAGTCCTTGATGACATCTCGTTTATTGTTCCCCAAGGCAAGACGGTCGCACTGGTTGGACCATCAGGTGGCGGCAAGACGACGATCTGTCATCTGTTACCCAAGTTCTATCATGCCGACGAAGGTCTCATCAGTATCAATGGCATCGATATTGAAGATATCACGATGAACTCCTTAAGAGAGAATATCGGTATCGTGCAGCAGGATGTCTTCCTGTTCTCCGGAACTTTTGCGGAAAACATCGCCTATGGCAAAAAGAATGCCACACAGGATGAAATCATTGAAGCGGCCAAAAAAGCCAATATCTACGACTACATCGTCTCTTTGCCGGATGGCTTTGATACCCAGATCGGTGAAAGAGGCATCCGTCTTTCCGGTGGTCAGAAACAGCGTCTTTCGATCGCCCGGGTCTTCCTGAAGAATCCGCCGATCCTGATCTTGGATGAGGCGACGAGCTCTCTTGACAATACGACTGAAGCTTTGATCCAGGAAGCACTAAACAGTCTGAAAGACGGCAGAACAACGATCGTGGTAGCCCATCGTCTTTCCACAATCAAAAATGCCGATCAGATCCTGGTCGTTGCCAATGGCAAGATCAAAGAGAGTGGCAGTCATGAACAGCTCATCCAGAAGCAGGATGGCATCTATAAGAAACTCTATGATTCGCAATTCATCGATTCCGATTTCGGCATCGATCAAAAAGGGGCTGTAACGAAAGAGTAGATTCTGGTCACTCTTAAGGCGTTGCAGCCTTTTTCTTATGACTGCAGATCTTTTATATACAATAAAACAGTCATATCTGATCCGTATTGTCTGAATATGACAGAAAATACCCGGA
>JAFRIG010000027.1 GCA_017432895.1 Erysipelotrichaceae bacterium
ACTATCTAAATCTGCAGGAGTACCCAAGTGGCTGAAGGGTCCGGTCTTGAAAACCGGTAGGTCATGCAAGTGGCGCCTGGGTTCGAATCCCAGCTCCTGCGCCATCCAAATATCGCGAGGTAGAGCAGTCTGGTAGCTCGTCGGGCTCATAACCCGGAGGTCGTTGGTTCAAATCCTTCCCTCGCAACCATGGTTCTGTAGCTCAGTAGGTAGAGCAACGGACTGAAAATCCGTGTGTCGCCAGTTCAATTCTGGCCGGAACCACCATTTGATTGAAAAAGTCCTAGAAATAGGGCTTTTTTGATACTTAAAACATGAAATTGCCGTAATTTTTGCCTTTATTTTTAGTTAACTAACAGTTCGCACCTTTTTTCAGCAAGACCTCCATTCAAAAAAAACAGGAGTCTCCTGTTTTTCTTATTCGTCTTCGCTTATTTCGTTATTTTCTTCAACGGGTTCTTCGACAGTTTCCCAGGGACAGGCCGAAGTGTAGGCGTTACCGGAAATATCTTCGAAGTAGTAACATCTCTTGTCGGAAGAGATGTAGCTGGATTCGATCTCGAAATAGTGGTTTAAGATAGATAAACCATATGGCGAAGTGAAGACGTAATTGCCATCAGCCATGACCAGTTCTACATACTGATACTTCAAAGCAGGATAGTAATGGACTTCCGAGATCTGTTCGATGATCTTTCTTTCACATTCGTTTAACTGTTTTACCAGCAGTTCCAGTTCCTTCTCATCAAAACCTTCAATAATGGGTGCAGCTGCGATCAGATACATGTTCTGCTTGCTGATACCGACCCTTTCCCCATTAGAAAGGATCAAAACATTTAAACCGTTTTCTGGGGCATAGCCGACGATCTTTTCTTCTTCGACCTCGATACTTACCAGTCTCCCCCTGTTCAAAGATACTTTCGCATCTTTTATTAACGTCTCTTCCTCAAGTCTTTTTTCGACCAGCCCGGGGATGGTGAGATAGAACTTGTTTTCTTCACTAAGTCCGCTCATCTCAATGACATCCTCATCTTTCAGATAGTGATTGCCGCTTACGGCGATGCGATAAATATCTGAATAATTACTCAGATAATAGATCAGGCCAACCAAAAAAAGGCATAGAACTATGCTGATGAAAAAGATGATATTTTTGGCCTTCTCATAAGCCGAGGAAGCCTTGACATAACGGCGGATATTGAACAGCCGGTTTCTTTTTAAAAGTGTTTCTTTATCGTCTAACAATTGAATTTCTCAACTTCCATCACGAGTTTGACGCCGTATTTCTCTTTGACCTTGTCCTGGATCTGATAAACGATGTTCATGTAGTCTTCGGCCTTGCCGCCATTTTCATTGACGATGAAATTGGAATGCTTCTCGGAAACGCAGACCCCATTCAGACTGAAACCGCGATAGCCGATGCCATCGATCAGTTTCCAGGCGAAATCATTATCCGGGTTGCGGAAGCAGGAACCGGCCGAAGCCTTGTCCAAAGGCTGGGTATCTCTTCTTCTTCTTAAACGGTCAGCCATCAGCTCTTCGATCTGCTCTTTGGGCTTTTTTTTCAGCTTTAAACGGGCCGAAACGACGACCCAGCGGGGATGATCCTGCAGGATGGAACGGCGATAAGAGAAATGCATCTCATCGTTGTTGAGCCAGATAAGCTCCCCATCTTTAAGTACTTCCACTTCGATGACCACATCGGCCATCGAACCCTTGTAAGCACCCGCATTCATATAGACCAGACCGCCGATGCAGCCTGGGATACCGGCCGCAAATTCCAAGCAGCTGTAGCCTTCTTTAGCCAAAACGGAAGCCAAAGCCGGAACCATGACGCCCGCTTCGGCGTAAACTTCATCATTGCGGATCTCATAGGCATTGAGCTTCTTCAAGCTGATGACCACGCCTTCATATTCGCTTTCTCCGCAGATCAGATTGGAACCGTTGCCCAATACTTTGAAAGGTATGCGGTTGGTCTTAAGATAATTGACAATGACCTTGAGTTCCTGTTTGTTTTCCGGCATGACGAAATGAGCGATATGGCCACCCATTTTCACCGTCGTAAGATCTCTAAAGTATTTGTCATCATGGTATTCACCATGGAGTTCAAGAAATTCTCTGATCATAATTCTTCTATTGCCCCAATTATATCGTCAAGTACACCCGGATTGGAAAGTTTCAAGGCATTTTCCGCCAGGGATTCAAGTTTATCTTCATCATTGATGATCGTCTCGATCATTTCTTTTAATTTTACAGGACTCAGGTCCTTTTCTTCGATCATTTCCGCCGCACCCTTATCGACCAGGGCCTTGCCATTGTAGTACTGGTGGTTGTTAGGCACAAACGGCGAAGGGATCAGGATCGCAGGCATGCCGATGGCGCAGATCTCGCAAAGCGTCGTCGCCCCGGCTCTACAGACTAACAGCGTGGAATTTTTCATCACTTCCACCCCCTGTATCCTTTCGTAGATCTTAAGGTAGTCATTACTTTGAATACGAGCGATCGTATCTTCGTAATGTGAAGCACCCGTGGCATAGACGATCTGATAGGAGCCGTCGACCAGCCGGAAATAGTCGATGAGCTTGTCGTTGACGCTGGAAGAGCCAAGTGAGCCCATGAAGATGACCACCGTCTTCTTGTCGGGATCAAGGCCCATCTTTCTGAGCACTTCAGGATCTTTTTTCACCCCAACTGCCTTGGATGACTGGGGATTGCCCAGGATCAGCGTATGAGGATTTTTAAACTGTTTGCCGTTTTCCTCATAACTGCCGATGACCAGATCCATCTTCTTATCCAGCATCCGGTTGGCTCTGCCGATCGCGGAATTCTGTTCATGGATCACCGTCTTCATTCCCAAGGAATGAGCCGCTTCCATCACCGGCACAGAAATGTAGTTGCCAAAACCGATCGCCATGTCATAACCCTTCAAAAGCTTCTTGCAGTCAAAATAGGCCTTAACGATCGACAAAGCACTTTTAACTTTCTGTAAAAGACCGCCTCTGGTCGTATAGACGTCGAGCCCCGTATATGCAAAACCCTGAGCCGGAATGACTTCCTTTTCCATGCGGTCGTTCGACCCGATGAAAGTGATCTCGTGCCCTTTTTCCTGTAAAGCCTGTGCCAGGGTCAAAGCGGGATAGATGTGTCCGCCCGTACCGCCGGCGACCATTGCGATTTTCATACTCAATCATTTTATCATTAAACAAAGACGGTGACTACTGCAAGTCACCGTCCTTATTCAATTCTTTAAAACCCATAAGATCACTGATCATCCTGGTCAGGATAGGATCGACCAGCACAAGAATGATCAGATAGACGATCAGAGGCGTATAGACTCCTGTACCGAAGAAATCGACCAGGGGCCTAAGCAAGAAAAACTCTATTGCCGCCAAAGCCAGATAGATGCCCATACAGACACCGAGATATTTAAAGGTATCCTTTCCCATCAGAACAGCACCTTGTTATGTAAGACCTTGCCCAAGATTCTGACCTCATCAGGAGCGAAGCTGCGATCGGGATAAGCCGGATTGGCCGCCTTTAGAGTAAGTTTGTTGTCGCCATAGAGGATCTTCTTGATCGTGACCTCGTTGTTATCCAAAAGGAAGACACCGATATCCTTATCATCGAGATAATCCTGCTTGTGCACATAGACGATATCCCCTTCTCCGATCCTGAGATCGATCATGGAATCGCCCTTGACCTTTAGATAGAAATACTCGCCAGGTCCATATTCGCTGTTGTTGCAGTACTCGTAACCGTAGATATCCTCATTGGCATACATGTCGTAACCTGCCTTGACTTCACCAAGGATAGGAACGGCGACCTGCGTACTGCGGATATTCAGGTTTAACAGATGATCGACATCGATATCGAAGATCTTGGCGATCTTATCCAGCGTGGAAACACGCGGAAAAGAAGAACCGTCTTCCCATTTCTGCACGGTCGTAAACGATTTATAACCCAGTTTTTCCGCCAGTTCATCCTGAGACATCTTATTGGCATGACGAAGATATCTGAGATTGTCTTTAAATTCCATCAGGGTCTCCTTCTTTTACATTTTTAATTCTAATTCAAACTTGATTTTTGTTCAAGTTACTTATTGAACTTGAATATTTTTCAAGTATAATGAAATTATGAAACGAACGATCCTGCATTGCGATCTCAACTGCTTTTTCGCCTCCGTCGAAATGCTTTACCATCCCGAATACCGCAACGTGCCGATGGCTGTCGCCGGGGAAAAGAAACTGCGTCATGGCATCATTCTGGCCAAGAATGTCTTGGCTAAACAAAGAGGCGTCAAAACGGCGGAAACGATCAATGATGCACTAAAAAAGTGTCCCGAACTGATTATTGTCAGCCCGGATTACATGTCATATGAATACTTTTCCAAAAAGGTGCGCAAGCTCTACTACGAGTATACCGATCGCATCGAGCCTTTCGGTGTGGATGAATGCTGGCTTGATGTATCTGCTTCCATCTCCTATTTCGGATCCATCGAAAAGATCGTCAATGACCTGCTTAAAAGAGTCAAAGAGGAGATCGGGCTGACTCTTTCGATTGGCGTTTCCGACAACAAAGTTTATGCCAAACTGGGTTCCGATCTGGCCAAGGAAGACAGTGCCTGCTGCATCGAATCTTTAGATGATATCCGCTATCTTTCCGTCGATAAATTGCTTTTCGTCGGCAAACAGACGGCTGACATCCTAAAAGCAAGAGGCATCTTTACGATCGGCGAACTGGCGGATTGTTCAATATCTTATCTGCAGAGCTTTTTAGGCAAATCAGGGAATACCTTATACCGCTATGCCAACGGGATCGACGACTCCCCGGTCGCCTATTATGGTCAAAACTGTGAGGAAGTCAAATCGATCTCCAATGGCGTGACCTGCCCCAAGGACCTCAAAGACCTCGATGATGTCAAGATCGTTTTGACCATCCTGAGTCAGAATGTCGCCGCCAGTCTCAAAGAAAAAGGCTTATATTATCGCAGAGTCCACCTCTTTGTCAGAAACAATAAACTGGAGGTCAGGACCATGCAGACGACATTAGATGAGAATTCGGATCTGTCCAAAGAGATCTACGACAACGCCTTGTCGCTGTTTATCCAGCACTGCGACTTTTCCCTGCCCTACCGTTCGATCGGTGTTGCCGTCTCCAAACTCTCTTCTATCAAAGACAGCTACCAGACCTCCTTTTTTCAAGAGTCTTCCTATTCAATAAAACAGCAGCGGCAGGAAAATGCCATGCTGGAGATCCGAAGGCGTTTTGGCAAGGATTCCGTCAATCTCATGCGGGCCTATGAGGATTCCGTCTTATCCAAACAGGTTCTGAAAAACGCTGATATCCAATTTCAATCGGAGGATAATCAATCATGATAAGGAAGTATGTGGATGTCATCTGCCTCAATGACAAGGGCGGCAATATCAAACCCTTATTCCTCATCTGGGATGACGATAGAAAGGTTCCGATCAAAAAAGTCAAGGAGATCTGTCCCCGGGCTTCCTTAAAAGTGGGAGGTTCGGGACTTCGTTATACCTGCGTCTTTGAACCCAACCGCATCAGGCACCTCTACTATGATCGGGGCAAATGGTATGTGGAAATGAATGACCACGTGGTATAATCTTTAAAACGAGGAAAAACACATGGAAAAATACGATGTCGTGATCATTGGTGCCGGTCCTGCCGGCCTTACTGCTGCGATCTATGCCTCCAGAGCCAATCTGGAAGTGCTGATCATCGAAGCTGCCGTCAACGGCGGCAAGCTGTCGAAGACTTATGAGATCGAAAACTATCCGGGCATCGAATCGATCTCCGGACTGGAACTGGCTGAACAGCTGACTAAACATGGTCAGAAGTTCGGAGCCAAGCTGATCAGTGGCGAAGTCAAGAAGATAGAAGATAAAAAAGTCGTCCTTAGCGACGGCCGTGAATTTGAAGCTGGAGCTTTGATCATCGCGACCGGAACCAAGGAAAGGACCCTGGACCTGCCTCGTGCCGACGAGTTTACCGGAAGAGGTATCTCCTATTGTGCTGTCTGCGACGGTTTCTTCTATCGCAACAAAGAGATCGCCATCATCGGCGGCGGCAATTCCGCTTTGGAAGAAGCTCTATATCTGGCTTCCTTAGCCGCCAAAGTGACCATCATCATCCGCCGCGATGTCTTTAGAGCCGATGCCTCAGTAATCGATAGAGTCAAGGCAAACGAGAAGATTGAGATCATCACCAAGCACGTACCGAACGCTTTAGTCATTGAAGATGATCGGATCAGTGGTTTACAGATCAGAAACGTGGATACGGATGAAACTATGGTGGTACCTTGCAAGGGTATCTTCCCCTACATCGGTGCCGATCCCTGTACCGACTTTGTCGATCCCGCTATCCTGGACGATAAAGGCTACATCATCGCCAATAACGATATGTCCACGGCTATTGAAGGCATCTATGCCGCCGGGGATTGCATCCGCAAGGATCTGCGTCAGGTCGTGACCGCCTGCAACGACGGAGCGATCGCCGCCAACAGTATCATCAAGTATCTTAAAGAAAAGGCATAAGAAAAACCGCGTCAAGCGGTTTTCTGTTTTATTAGGCTCTGCCGCAATACTTGCCGTCGGCTGTCGAAACAACGATGCGGTCGCTTTCTTCTATGAACAGCGGTACTTTTACCAAAAGACCCGTCTCAGTAACGGCATTTTTCAAAGCGCTGGTCGCGGTATTGCCCTTGACCGCTGCTTCGCATTCTGAAAGATCGAGTTCGACCTTGTCTGGCAGCATGACACCGATGATCTCACCTTCATAGAAAGTGATGTTGACATCAAGGTTCGGTACCAGGAAGTTCTTTTCCCATTCCAGCCTGTCATTGGGGATCTCGATCTGTTCATAGGTCTCGGAATCCATGAAGACCATGGAATCACCTGAATCATAAAGGAACTGCATCGGTCTTTTGTCCAGGTGGGCTTCACCGACCTGATCGGAACCGATGAAAGAAAGTTCCTTGACGACGCCGGTCCTTGGCAGTTTGACTTTGACCTTGACCTTCATCTTGGCCATGGCCGTCTTGTTTAACTGGATATCGATACACTGATATAATTCATTTTCCCAGGTAAAACAGGAACCCGGTTTGATTTCTGTACAGTTGAGCATAATTGATCACCTCTTTTTTCTTTACCATTGTACCATATCAATACCTTTCCGTATGAAAAGCGATGATCTGCTTTTCATAAACGCTCAAACTCATCCTGTAATCCAGAAAATGCAGCTCATAGCCTTCATTACTCTGATAGACGGCCACATAGATGCCATCGACATAGAAGTCTTCGATCTCCTCATCTCTGGCCAGAAGACATTTGAAGTGATCGATCACTTTTGCTTCGGCTTCAAAGACCTCTTCAAACTTCTCAAGATTTGCATAAGCCATATCCGCCTTGGTGATATAGTCACTCTTCGCTGCGATCAGGCAGATCATCGCCGACATCACAATCAGAAAAAGCGTCGAGATAAAACCCTCTTGCGCAAAGGATGGCTCTTTCATAGTTTTTGTTTTTGCGCTGGTAGCAGACATAGATAACACCATTTCTTTCTTCAAAATAAAGATCATCCAGCTGAGCCAGAAAGATCTGGGTCCCGGGATGCAGGATCAGTTTATCTCCGATCAAAGATAAAGAAGCATCTTTATTGCCATAGGTGAAATACAAAGCTCTTTCACTAAACTGCAGATCATAGCTGATCAAAAGCATCTCCCTTAACTGGGCAAGACAAAGTTCATCGGAGATCTCACTGTATTCAAAAGGCAGATCGGCCGTATAATCAAATGCCAGCATCGTGATCGGCAAAAGCGACATGATGATGACAAAACCCAAAAGATTTCTAATCAGATTCATTCAGTTCACATTCACAGATATTCAGATCCCTTAAGATCCATTCCAGTTCATCATTCGATCTTTCCTGATAATCCTTATAGCCTTCTTCATAGTCGACATTTAAAGCCTGTATCGAAAAGCACAGGATACAAAGACATGAAACGATGAATACGCAAAGCAAGGCGTCCAGCAGAAAGAAACCCTTATTTGACCAGGACATAGCCACTCCCCAGATTCAAGGTATAGACATGATAGCCGAACTCCACCGTCCTGGCTAAATCGATGTGGCCCATGGAATTGAAGCTGATCCCCTTTTCATAAGTCACCACCCTTTTCTCGCTTATAGCCTGCGACTGGGCCAATAGATAGCCATTCAGAAAATAGTACTGCTCCGCCTGGGGCTTATTGACGTGACTGATGCTTAGTACCAGCATTGACGATATCAATAGCAGCCCCACCAGCATCTCCAGCAGGCTGAAGCCCTTTTCAGTCGATGACACAGTGCCCATCGATTATCACCAGCGCTTCCCCATTGGAACAGCGAGCCTGATCTTCATCGAGATAGCCGCCATTGATTAAGTCGCTGATCGAATTGGGTGAAGTGCCGTAATCCAAACGAAACTGAGCGATCGCCGCATCCACGACTTTAGTCAAAGCTTCACAGGCCTTGGAATCGACCGAAGTGATGACTTTGGAGACATTGGGTATCGTAAGCAGCAGCAGGATGGAAACGATGATGACGACCACCACCATCTCCAGTAAAGTAAAGCCTTTTTGATTCATATGTTATACCTCCTAAAATGAACTGATAGCCTGCATCGGCATGAACAGGATCTGATAGATAAAGATGATGACGATACCGATAAAAAGATATGTAAGCAGCTGAATACCTAAGGAATAAGCCTTCATTCGCGTGGCGATCTTCTGTCTGGCTAAGAATATATATGAACGCATGATCGTAGAAAAATCGTTGGTATAGGCGGCTATCTTGATGAAACGGGACAATGAGGAATCATAGAAGCTTGAGCTTGCCGCTTCCTTTAAAGTCTGACCCTGCAAGAGACTTTCATCCATTCTAAAAGCCAGAAGGGAAATAACGGGCTTGCTTCTCATGGCCTTTAGGATAGTCAAGGCCTCTCTGGTGGCATAGCCATGCTCGAAACATATCAGCAGCAGTGATACGAATTCCTCTGAATAATAGATATTGATAAAGGAATTGGGAAAATGTTCCGACATGAATATAAACAGCAGGGCCGCCCTTTTCGGTGAAAGATAAAAGGCGATCAAAGCGAAAATGATCAATACGCCGTAATAGAAGATATTTACCCCGATGCGAAACAGGATTCTTAGATCTGCATATAGACCAAGATCCTGATCAAAAGTACTGATCAGGGCGAAGATCGAATCGATGCCATAGAGATCGAAGAGATACAAGGCCGATACCGAGATAAACAAAAGGATCAAAGGATAGGCCAACGATGACAGCAAAGCCTTTTTGCCTTCTTCATTCTGCTGATAAAAGCTCAAAGAGATCGATAAGGCTTGCGCAAAAGACAATGATCCCAGCAGCGAAACCACATAAGCCTTGATATCTTTAGGCAGATAATCCTGAATGATCTTTTCGATCAGGGCTCCTTCATCGAGCTTTGTCTTGATCTGCACGAAGATCTCTTCGTTTTTCCGGTTTTTCAAAAGCGTAAAACACTCGCTCAGCGAAAGATCGGTCTCCAGGAGTTTGGAAAGATAGGAAAGATCTTCGATACTTAAGGTCTTTTCAGTAAAGATCTTTCGCAAAGATACCATTTTCAATACCCTTTTTCACCTGCGTGTCGATATCCAGAAACGAATCGGAATTGCGTTTGTGTTCACGGAAATATTCGATCTCCTGACGATCCATGATCTCATAGAGGACGATCTTTTCATGGGAGTTGTTTCGCATCAGCATCCTTTGATTGGAAACACAGATCAGGTTCTCGTAAAGATGATCCTCATTGACCCCCAGTTCGCTCATCCTGGAGATGCAGCTGCTGGCTCGGGAAGTGTGGATACTGGAAAAGACCAGATGCCCGGTATTGGCTGCCACGACCGCCATTTTGGCCGCCTTTTCATCCCTGATCTCGCCGATCATGATGATATCGGGATCATGCCTCAGGATCTGTTTGATGCCTTCGGCATAATCAAAGCCCCTGGCTTCATTGACAGCCAGCTGTATCAGATTATCGTGATAGACTTCGATGGGATCTTCGATCGAATAGATCTTCTTGTTTCTGACACTGTTTAAAAGCGCATAGAGCGTCGTAGTCTTTCCCGAGCCTGTCGGTCCCGAAAACAAAACCAGGCCGCAGCTGCGGTTCAAAAGGCTCTTAAAATAAGAATTCTGAGCCTTCAAAGAAGAAAGCGAATCAGGTGTGATCTTCAGCTTGGAATTAAGGATCCTTAGCACGCCATTGGTATAGTTGACCTTGTTTATGACCGCAAAGCGCAAGGAAAGCAGCTGTCCATCCACCTCAATCTCAAACTGACCGGTCTGCGGTGTCATGATGTTGCCGACATCGAGATTGGCCAGATATTGCAGATAGCGGATCAGTTTATAGTCTTCAAACTTTCCCTTCACTTTATGACACAGTCCATCGATGCGCATCTCGATCTGAACATCCTGGTAGCGCATCATGAAATGGATATCCGTCGCATTATACTTCAAAGCCAATCTAAGTAACGCCAGCAATCTCTCTTCCATCTTCTTTCTCCTCGTTCAATACATGATTTGCAAGAAAAAAGAAAAATCCTCACAAAAAAAGTCCGTTTTTCATCAAAAACGGACTTTATTTCATCTTAAGAACCAATTATTAGCTAATTCGTCAGCCAATGTGCTGGCCTGATCATGGCCCGGATAGAGCAGATAATCCTTATCAAACTCCTTAAAGATCCTGAGTGAAGACTTCAATAAGCGTTCATCTCCTCCTTCCAGATCCGTTCTTCCCACCGAGCCTTTAAACAGCGTATCGCCGGTAAAGATGGCATCCTCAAAGACGAAGATGGCACTGCCGGGGGTATGGCCGGGAGTGAAGATCACTTCAAAGCCGAAAGGCCCGATCTGCATCCTTCCTTCCTTTAAATGTTGAATTGGGCAGCTGATATAGGCTGTCAGGCCAAACATCGCTCCGGAATACTTGTCTCTGGCCAGAGGCTCATCGTAGGGATGAAGATAGACAGGACAATGATAATGTTCATATAAACCGTCGACCGCTTTGATGTGGTCGAAGTGGCCATGGGTAAGCAATATCCCGATCAGTTTTCGATCACCCAGTTTTTCAATAACTTTTTCAGCCTTGGCTGCCGGATCGATGAGAATGGCTTCATCCTCAATGCTCAACAGATAGGTATTGGTCGCCAAAGGACCCATCACATAGGTTTCGATTTTCATGATAAACAAAAAATAGGCCTGAGCCTATTTCTTCTCCTTATGAACAGTCATCTTGTTGCACTTGGGACAGTACTTTTTGATCTCCATCTTCTCAGGATGTTTTTTCTTATTTCTCGAGCCGAAGTATGATTCTTCACCGCACTCGGAACATTTGAAAGTAACGAAATCTCTTGGCATTTTATACTTACCTCCATTTACGCTTAATCATTCTAACATACATGCAAAACAAAATTCAATCATTTTTAAACGGTTTTAAACGATTGAAAAACTCACCGTTTGGTGAGTTTAGAACAGTTTCTGTTCAAAATCGACATTCAGATGACGATACGCCTTCTCCGTCACCATCCGGCCTCTGGCCGTGCGGTTGATGAAGCCTATCTGCAAGAGATAAGGCTCATTGACATCTTCCAGCGTAACAGCCTCCTCGCCGATCGCCGAAGCGATGGCTTCCACGCCGACCGGACCGCCTCTGAATCTTTCGATGATGCCTCTGAGATAGCGGATATCCACATCATCCAAGCCTAAGGCATCGACCTTAAGCTTCTCCAGAGCCTCTTTGGCGATAGGCAGATCGATAACGCCGTTGTTGCGGACCTGAGCGAAGTCCCTCACTCTTCTAAAGAGTCTGTTGGCTATACGCGGAGTCCCGCGGGAACGCTTGGCGATCTCTTCGACTGCCTCCTCATCAATATCCGAACTGTAGACCTTTGAAGTCCTTCTGACGATCTGTGCGAGTTCTTCGTTGGTGTAGTAGTTCAGTTTTGAAGTGATGCCGAAACGATCGCGCAATGGCGAAGATATGGCACCGGCTCTGGTCGTCGCACCGACCAAAGTGAAAGGCGGCAGATCCAGGCGGATCGACTTGGCCCCTTCCTCTTTACCTACTACGATATCGATATAGAAATCCTCCATAGCGGAGTACAGTACTTCTTCCACGATCTTGGGCAGACGATGTATCTCATCAATGAATAAGACATCTCCGGCCTGCAAAGAAGATAAGATGGCCGCCAGATCGCCGGTCTTCTCGATACTGGGACCGGTCGTCGTCTTGATGTTGGTACCCATCTCGTTGGCCAGAATGTAAGCCATCGTCGTCTTGCCCAGACCCGGAGGTCCGTACAGCAAGACGTGGTCTAAAGCTTCATCGCGCATCTTGGCCGCCTGAATAAAGACCTCAAGATTCTCTTTGAGGTCACTTTGGCCTACGTATTCCTTTAAGGTCTTGGGACGAAGACTGGCGTCATCGTCCTGGGACTGTTTTTCTGCAGATAATACTTTGTTTTCTTCTTCCATAGTTTTTTACTTCATGAGCAAAGCCAGAGCTTTTCTGATAAGCTCGTCGGACGAACCTTTTTCGCCTGTCAGTTTCTTGATCACCGGTCTGATCTCCGTCGGCTTGTAGCCTAACTGCTTTAAAGCCTCCGCAACATCGTTGAGTTCTTCGCTTTCGCTGTTTCCCGTTTCGACCAGTTTGCCCTTGAGATCAAGGATGATCTGGGAAGCGGTCTTTTTACCGACACCGGGCATATGCGTGATGAAATCGATATCCCCGGTTTCGATCGCGGCGATCAAGGCATCGACGGAAGCCCTCGAGAGGATGTTGGAAGCGATCTTGGGACCCAGTCCTTTGACCGAGATCAGTTTGACGAACAGATCATATTCTTCAAGCGAGAGGAAACCAAAAAGACTTATCTCGTCTTCTCGGACGTTCTGATAGGTATAGATGGTCATCTCCTTGTCTTTGCGCAAAGCTTCGGGATGGAAAAAATTAATACGGTATCCGATGCCATTGACATCAATGAGCACATAATCCAAGCCGTACGCATGTACTGTTCCCCTGACAAAACCGATCATATTTCAATTATACAACAGATATCTATGCCTTCAAAAAGAAAGCCAACATTTCTGTTGGCTTAGAAGGAGATCTCTTTGTTGCCGGTAAGCTTCATGTACAGGAACAATGACAGCACCGTCGCCAAAGTCAGGATCGTCGCATAGGCGGCTGCGATACCGTAGTTTCCTCTGGAAACATAGGTATAAGTCGCCAGTGTCAGCGTGATCGTCTTCAGATTGTAGAGGATGATCGCGGTAGACAGTTCCGTGATGATCGTGACCCAGGACATGATGGCGCCTGACAGAATACCGTTGGCCATCATCGGGACCGTGATCGTGAAGAAGGCCTTCAGCTTGGAAGAACCAAGGCTGATCGCCGCCTCTTCGATCGACATCGGGATCTGCTGCAGAGTCGCGGTCGAGGATCTGATCGTATACGGGATACGTCTGATGACTAGAGCGATGATCATGATGGCAGCCGTACCTGCCAGGACTAACGGCTTCTTGTTGAAAGCCATGACTAAGGCGATACCGACGACTGAACCCGGAATGATGTAAGGAACCATCGACAGGACATCGATGATCCGGTTGATGACGTTGTTTCTTCTGACGACCAGATAGGCGATCAGGATGGCCAGTACGATGACTAAAGCCAGGGCTACACCGCCGATGATGAAGGTATTGGGGATCGCGTTCTTGAGATGTGTGAAAGCGAAACGATACGAATAAAGCGAATAACCCGTTAAGAAGATCTTGCCCGAAGTCTTCAGGAAAGAAGTATACATGACGTAAACCTGTGGCATGAAAGCCAGCAGAACTACGAACCAGCAATAGAAATTGATCAATACGGCCTTGATTCCATGCAAAGGCTTACGCTCGATCGAATGCATGGCATTCATCGTGAACCTGAACTGGTTATTAACATAACGCTGGATCAGGAAGATGATGGCCGTGATGACGATGGCGATGACCGAAATGGCTGCACCGAAGTTGTGGTCGCCGCCGGTCTCCGCAAAATAGGAGTTGTAGATGACGACCGGGAAGGTCTGATAACCCTCACCTATCAGCAAAGGCGTACCGAAATCCGCGAAGGCACGCATGAAGACCATCAGCGTCGCCGCGATGATCGTCGGCATGCAAAGCGGAATGACCAGTTTGAAGAAACGGTTAACGCCCGAACAGCCCATGTTTTCGGCCGCTTCAAGCAGTGAATTATCGATATTCTTCAAAGCACCCGAAACATACAGAAAGACTAGCGGGAACAGCTGCAAAGCCAGTACCAGCAATATGCCGTTGAAGCCATAAATGCTGGGGATCTCTATCGGTAAAATGGACTCTAGAAAAGTCGTGATGACGCCACTTCGGCCCAGTAACATGATCCAGGAATAGGCACCGATAAAAGGAGCCGACATCGAGCACAGGATGATGATGACCTGTAAGATCGACATGCCCTTGATCTCAAACATCTGATAGAAGTATGCCAAAGGAATACCGATGATCAGTGTCAAAATCGTGGCCATCACCGAGACCTTGATGGAATTGAAGATGGACTTGATGTAGTATGCCTGGGAGAAGAACTTGGAGAACTGCTCCAGCGTAAAGACGCCATTATAGAAGAAGGCGTTGTACAGCAGCTTGAATAACGGAAAGATCAGAAACAGTCCGTACAAGCCCAGAACAGCGACCGACACGACCTTCCAGACATCGAAGTTTTTCTTGCGGTCAAACATGATCAGGCCTCTTTTTTATAGACATCGTAATCGTTGACGACACCTTCGACCAGGTTATAGGAACCGGTCTCATCGAAGATGTTGATCTTCTCGGTCTTGACGCCCAGCGTGATCTCGGAGCCCTTTTCAATGATCTGGTCGATCTTGGATTCCTGGACGATCTCCGCCGTTTCGCCATTTTCGAAGTGGACGAAATAGTGGGTATTGAGGCCCAGGAAGACCGCATCATCGATCACGGCCTTGATGCCGTCTTCATGATGGGTATTGACCACCAGTTCTTCCGGACGGATGGAAGCCTTGACTTTGCGATCTCTGATCTCTTCCTTGCGGATCGTATCGACTTCAACTTCATAATCGCCCGGCAAGACCAGATATGCCTTGCCGTCTTTTTCCTTAAGTGTCGCATCAATGACATTGGTGTGGCCGATAAAGGTCGCCACAAACAGATTGGCCGGGCGCTGATAAAGCACCTTCGGCGTACCGATCTGCTGAATCTCGCCAGCGTTCATGACCGCGATCCTGTCGGAGACCGCCATGGCCTCTTCCTGGTCATGAGTTACATATACCGTCGTGATACCCACATCGTTCTGGATCTGTTTGATGACGGTACGCATTTCAACACGCAGCTTCGCATCGAGGTTACTTAAGGGTTCATCCATCAGCAACACGTCAGGTGTGATAGCCAAAGCTCTGGCCAAGGCTACACGCTGCTGCTGACCGCCTGAAAGTCTTTCAGGCATCCGATCGCGATATTCATCGATCTTCATCAGTTTCAGAAACTGATCCGTCTTAGATGTGATCTCCTCTTTAGGAAGCTTGCGGTTCTTCAGACCGAAGGCCACGTTTTTCTCGACCGTCATGTTCGGGAAGATGGCATAGTTCTGGAAAACCATACCGATATTCCTCTTGGCCGGATCCATGTCGTTGATCCTAGTCTGTCCAAAATAAAAATCACCGCCTTCGATGGAGTTGAATCCGGCGATCATCCTCAATAATGTCGTCTTACCACATCCAGATGGACCAAGAAGGGTGAAAAATTCACCCTCCTTGATATCCAGTGATAAGTCAGAAATTATCGTATTATCGCCGTATTTCTTTACAGCGTCGCGAATCTTGATATTTACGCTCATATTTCCAACCTCACTTGTTTTAAATTATATTGTCTTGTTTATTGTGCAGCCGTGAACATATCGGTCCAGCGAGTCTGCCAAGCCTTCTTGTTGGTTCCGCACAGTTCCATGTCTTCGTATACGACATTGATAGCTGAGAACGGGGTCATTTCCTTAGCCGTGTTGGCGATTGCCGGATTGACCGGACGAGCCGTCGTCTTTGCGACTTCGTTCTGACCCTCATCGGAGATCAGCCAGTCAAGGAACAGTTTGGCATTGTCCATGTTCGGAGCATTCTTGATGATAGCTACACCGGCCGGGAGCCAGACAGCACCTTCAGAAGGATAGACCAGTCTGACTTTGTCGCCGCCGCCGTCGACTAACAGCGAGACGCACGGGTCTTCATAAGAGACACCAACGACATATTCACCTTCATAAGTGCCCTTGTAGATGGCGGAAGAAGATGAAAGCTGAACACCGTCGAGGTTGTTGATGAATTCACCGACCCATTCCCAGGCTTTCTCGTCATACGGCTCATCGCCCATGACCAGCAGCATGTTGGTCAGCTCAGCCCAGGCACTTGAAGAGTTGGCCGGGTCACCCATAGCGATCTTGCCCTTGAGTTCCGGAGCCAGCAGATCGGCATAGGAATCGAATTCATCGATGTTGAGACCTAATTCCTCATACTTCTTGATGTTGACTAACAAGGCAGCCGAACCATCAAGGCAATAGTGTGTCGTGATGCCGTTGAAGTTCTGGTAAGCTTCAGGGAGTTTGTCGTCACCGGCTGCGACATACGGTTCAAACAGCGGAACATAGTCCGGGTTGAAGGAGTTGGCATAGTTCATGCCGCCGTAGAGGATATCGCCTTGCGGATTGTCTTTTTCGGCACTGATTCTTTCCAGACACTCACCGGTACCGGCAGATACGACTTCAACATTGATGCCGTACTTCTCGCCAAAGGTGTAAGCGACTTCGATCAGCGGATCGGAGTTAGGCGAATAGATGACCAGGTCACCGCCGCCGACTGTCTCTTCTTCCTGCGCGGGTTCATTGCTTCCGCCGCCACAGGCAGCCAGACAGGAGAGCAGCAATGCGATCATTAACAATTTAAAAAACTTTTTCATTTTAGCCTCCCGGGGATACTTCCCCTAGTACCTATTATATTACTTTTGCATGATAAATGAAAACGTTTACACTTTACATATAAAAAAGATGAGTTTTTCACTCATCTTCGTCCATAAAGTCGAAACTGTAGTCTCTGATGAAGACCTGATCACCGTTTTTGCAGCCCCTTTCCCGCAAAGCTTCATCGACCTTCATCCTTGACAGAGCTCTGGAGAAACGCAGCACGGAATCCTCATCCTTAAGATTGGTATTGAGGAAGAGTCTTTCGATCTTTTCCCCTTCGATGCGCCAGATCCCGTTTCCTTCGTTGTAGATCTCAAACTGCTTGGGTTCTTCGTATTTGTAGACCACTTTCTTGTCCGCCTTACCCGGATCATAGAGCGGGAACTGCGGCAGTTCTTTCAACATATCCTTGGCCTTATATAAGACCGGCATCAGCCCTTCATTGATCAGCGTGATGGCTTCAAAGACTTCGAGTTCGGGATATTTCTCTTTAAACTTCTTCAGATTTTCTTCCGCGTTATCGAGATCCATCTTGTTGGCCAAAACGATCTGCGGTCTTTCCGCAAGATTGCCCGGATACTTCTTGAGTTCTTCGTTGATGACCTCAAAATCATTGATCGGATCTTCATGTCCCATATCCAGGACGTGGATGATCAGACGGCATCTTTCGATGTGTTTCAAAAACTCATGGCCCAAGCCCTTGCCTTCTGAAGCCCCTTCGATAAGTCCGGGCAGATCGGCCATGACAAAGGAGGAATCCCCGACCTTGACCATGCCTAGCTGCGGTTTTAAGGTCGTAAAAGGATAATCGGCGATCTCGGGTCTGGCATTGGACACGACGGATAACAGGGTCGACTTGCCGACAGAAGGAAGTCCCACCAGTCCGACATCCGCCAAAAGTTTGAGCTCGACGATGACGTTTCTTTCCTGACCCGGTGTACCTAAAGTACAGAAATCCGGGGCATTGTTGCGGGAAGACTTGAAATGGAAGTTGCCCTTGCCGCCCTTACCGCCCTGACAGATGACTTCTTCACTCTCCAACGTATTGAGGTCGGCCACCACTTCATCAAGATCGATATCCTTGACGATGGTCCCTAAAGGCACCTTGATGATGATATCGTCGCTGGAAGCGCCATACATGTTGTTGCCCTTGCCATTCTCCCCGTCGTTGGCTCTGATCATCTTGGAAAAACGCAGGTCCAGCAGAGTAGACTTGTTGGTATCGACCTTGAAGATGATCGAACCGCCATTACCACCGTCGCCGCCTGACGGTCCGCCTAAGGGATTGTATTTTTCCCGCTTAAAAGCGACGATGCCGTTGCCGCCGTTGCCTGCTTTGAGTTTGAGTTTTACTTTATCGATAAATTGCATAGTCCTGTTTTAAAAAAAGCCCGCAAAGGGCTTTAGATTCCAGATCATTAAGCTACGGGATAAACAGATACCTTGGTCCTGTTCTTGCCTAAGTGTTCGTATTTGACGACACCGTCGATCAGACAGAATAAAGTATCATCGCCGCCCTTCTTAACATTCTCACCCGGATGGATCTTCGTACCTCTCTGACGGTAGATGATGGAACCGGCTGTCGCAAACTGACCGTCGGCCAGCTTGGCGCCTAAACGCTTGGAATGTGAATCACGGCCGTTCTTAGTCGAACCTACACCTTTTTTCGAAGCGAAGAACTGAATATCTAATACATATTTCATGTGTTTTACTTCCTTTCTACTTTTATGAAGTCCCCATAGGAGGCTTCAATAGTTTTTATCTGCATAATAACCAATTCGAAGTAGTCCTGGACCACTTGCGAATCACTGTGATCAGCGATTGTTATCCGGTTTTCTTCCTGAATGATCTCAACGTCTTCATTTAAGGCATCAAGCGCATTCATGAAACCGAACATGATCGAGCTTACCGAAGCACAGATCAGGTCCTTGCCATACTCGCCATATTCAGCGTGTCCGCTGACTTGTAACGACAGGTAACGGCCTTCCTCATGCCTGAATTTCGCCAGGATCATTAGCCGATCTTTTCAACAGTCAACTTAGTGTATGGCTGACGATGGCCCTGTTTGAGTCTGGTAGAACCGACTTTTGACTTGTACTTGAAGATGACGATCTTCTTTCCCTTGCCCTGCTTTTCAACCTTGCAGCTGACCTTGGCACCTTCGACATACGGAGTACCTAAAGTGAGACTGCCGTTTTCCAAAGCTACGACTTTGTCAAAAACATAATTCTTGCCTTCTTCGACGTCCAGTTTTTCAACATAGATCGTCTGGCCCTCTTCGACCTTCAGCTGCTTGCCACCGGTCTCGATGATTGCGTACATAGTGCACCTCCTTTATTTAGATTCAGACTCGCCATTAAGGTGATCCAAGGATGCTTAAACCTTCTCTGAGCGGTTATAATCCCCTCTAAGGAGGGACTACAACATAAGTATCATAGCAGAACAAAAAGCTTTTTTCAATGAAAACTTTTCATTTTTCCGCTTATTTGTAAGTAACGGGCTCCCCTTTATCGATCAGGATCGGATCCAGGATCTTCAGTTTGGACATCGGCCCGATCTTCAGCTTCACAAGCACCCTCAAAGCGTGTTTGGAATGGACATCATGCATGAAAGCCATCTTCATGATCTTGAGCTTGTGAGCCTTGCACATATCGTATAATTCCGGGAAACGATCGGCCTGATAGATCAGATAAGCCTCGCCATTGGCCTTCATGAATCTTCTTAAAGAAACAAAGAGTTCTTCTAATGGCAAAGACTCTTCAAACATCGCTTCCTTTAGATATTTATCATCGGTAACATTGTTCATCTCAAAAAACGGAGGATTACAGATAATCACATCAAACTTTTCACACTCAAGATCCTGAATGCGGCTGTTGATCAATGTGAAGTTACAATCATGACGTTTGAGATTTTCTTCGGCTATCTTTAAGGCATCTTCATGGATATCCACACCACACAATTTATCCGCCCCATGGTAGTGGGCATACAGCAGCAAGGCGCCGGTATTGGTACCGATATCCAGCACGGACTTATGTTTCATCAGATCCAGAAACATCCCCAGTACTGCCGTATCGGTGTTGACCTTGTAAGGACAATCGCCCTGATAGAACTCGTAATCGATGAATTTGAGATGATCAGTTTTCTTCTTCATAATCCCTGTCCAGTTCAAACCAGAACGTCGAACCCTCACCCAGTTTCGATTCCACGCCATAGCGGGCCTTGTGAGCTTCCAGGATCGCCTTGGCGATCGCCAGACCCAGACCCGTGGAATTGACGGAACGGTTGAAGTTTTTATCCACTTTATAATAGCGATCCCAGATATAAGGCAAAGCTTCCGGCGAGATGCCGTTTCCGTTGTCGATGACTTCCAGACGTACCTTCTCTTCATCGGCTCTTATCCTGACTTTGATCTTGGAACCGGTATCGGAATACTTCAAAGCATTGGAAAGGAAGTTGTAGATGACTTGCGAAAGTTTGATCTCATCGGCATAGACGACGCAATCGTCAAGATCCAGTATCAGTTCGGTATCTCTTTCCGTGATCGCCTTAGACAAAAGTAATACGACCTTCTCCGTCGCCTCCCGCAGATCGAAGTTGTCCCTCTTGACTTCGATCACCCCGGACTGCAGCTTGGAAAGTTCCGCCATATCCGAAACCAGCTTATTGAGATATTCGGTCTCTTCCAGGATGACATCGAGATGTTCGTTGCGCTTCTTGGGATCATCACCCGAGATATCCTTGATCATTTCGGCATAGGCCTTGATCATGGTCAAAGGTGTCTTGATATCATGCGAGACATTGGCGACCAGGTCCTTGCGCAGATCGTTGACCTTGGAAAGCTTGTCGGTGGCATCGTCCAGTGTGGAAGCCAGATCGTTGATCTCCGAAAAGGAATTGGTCTCAAACTTCACGTCGTAATCACCCTGAGCCAGCTTGTTGGCCTCATCCTTCATTTTGATGATGGGCGAAGAGATCCTCCTGGCCAGGAATAATGCCACCAGCAAGGCGATAAAGACCACGATGGCGGCGATATATAAATATTGATTAAGAATGAAGTCGATATAGGACTCGACCGGCTCCAGTGGCGTATTTAAGATCAGATAGTAGTTGGCCAGATTGGTCTTGATCTGTTTGCCATACAGTAACATCTCCAGATCGGCATATTGGGAAAGAATGGTCGTCGAAAAAGGATTCTCCCTTTTTATCAGTTCGATCATCTTTAAGGGTTCCTGCCTGATCGTAAAAAGTTCTTCGCCGACCGTGATCGGTTTATCCAGCATGCATAACTGGCCCAAGGAATCCGGCGGATAGTAGATGTTTTTGCCGTTTTCGTTATAGATGATGGCGCAGACGTTGTTGCCGATGACGGTCCTGGCGGCCGATTCGATGTCCTTTTCATCGACATCATCATTAAGCAATAGAGACTCCATCGTCGCCGAGATCACATCGATGGTCTTGATACGGTCATTGCGGTAATAGGGTTTGATCAAAACGACCAGAAGAAAACCCAGCAGTAACATGATCGATACCGAGAATCCTAAGAAATAGAGCCAGGTCGAAAACCTGATGCCTTTAAAATTAAACTTCAAACTTGTATCCCATGCCTCTTACGGTCACGATATGCTCCGCATAGGGACCGAGGTCTTTTCTGAGCATTTTGATATGCGTATCGATAGTCCGATCGTCTTCATAGTAATCGGTCTGCCAGACGCTGGAAAGCAGCTTGTCGCGGCCGATGGCGATATTCTTGTTTTCCACCAGATAGATCAATAGATCCAGTTCCTTGGGCGTCAAAGTGACCTTGTTTCCATCCACCGTGACACTGCGGCCGTCAACATCGATCACCAGACTATCGATCACATACTTCTCATTGCTGCGGGAAGAATTCCGTTCGCAAACCACCTTGATCCTGGCCATCAGTTCCTTGGGCGAAAAAGGTTTGGTCACATAGTCGTCCACTCCGATGTCGAAAGAAAAAAGCTTGTCGTCTTCTTCCGTCCGCGCCGACAACATGATGATGGGGACATCCTTGATGGACTTGATCCTTTTACAGGCTGAAAAGCCGTCCAGTTCCGGCATCATGATATCCAGGATGACGCAATCGTAGTTGCCGTTGCGGACCTTTTCGATCGCATCCAGACCGTTGCTGGCCTGATCGCACTCGTAGTCCATCGCCTTGGCATACTCCGATACCACTTCCCTGATCTTGACTTCGTCATCAACGATGAGTATCTTCATTTTTCAACCTCCTAAAAGATCTGTAAACTCCTGGCCAGGCAGGAAGTTTCCTTCTCCATCTTTCCTTCAAACAGCACATATTTGCCCTTCAGCAATTGGGAAGAATGCATGGCGTAAAGCCTGGGCATCACCGCCAGCGACAGCGAACCGTTGTCGTCGATCAAATCCACGAAAGCCATCATCTCCCCTTTCTTGGTGCGCAAAGACTTGACTCTTTTGATCAGGCCAAAGCCCTGCACATTGCCGTTTCTTACAGATAAATTATACAGACTATCGGTCCTGATATCGTACTTTTTCTTGACCGCCGTGATCGGATTGAAAGTGAAATAGAAACCCAGGACGTTCTTTTCGTTTTCCGCCGAAACCATGACATCGTCATTAAGCTCTTCGATGATCGGCGCATCATCGTATTCTTCCATCAAAGATATCTCGTCCTTATGCGCATTGGCATACATCAGCACGTTGTTCAAGGAATCGATCATCGTATGTCTTGAATGTCTGAACTCATCGAATGCTCCCGCAAAGATCAGATTCTCCAGGACGTTTCTTTCCACGCCCCTTATCGTCAATCTGGTGATCGTCGATACGTAGTCCTTGAACGGTCCATTCTCGATCCTTTCTTCGATGATCTTATTGGCCGAGATCGAACCCACATCCCGACAGATACCGAAAGGCATGATGATGGCATCATCTCTAATAACATAGCCAAGCTGCGAACCGTTCATGGAGATGCCCTTGATCTTCTGGCCGATGCTTTGACATTCGGAAATGTAATCGTAAGTCTTGGATTGGGAACCCATGACCCCATTTAGTAAGGCCTTATAGAAATATAAAGGATAGTTGGCTTTCAAATATGCCAACTGATAGGCCACATAGGCATAGGCGATGGAATGGGACTTGTTGAAGCCGTAATTGGCGAACTCCAAAATCAAAGAATAGACCCTTTCCGCCACCTCCTGCCGGTAATTGTTAGCAAGACAGCCATCGATGAAATCGGAATGAAGCTTCTCCAGTTCCGACAGTTTCTTCTTGGACATCGCCTTACGTAAAATATCCGCCTTGCCATAGCTGAAACCCGCCATGACCCTGGCGATGTTGATGATCTGTTCCTGATAGACGATGATGCCGTAGGTCTCTTTTAAGATCGGTTTGAGACTCGGGTGGATGTATTCGACCTTTTCCGGTGCCGCTCTATACTCCAAGAAAGTCGGAATGTTCTTCATCGGACCCGGTCTGTATAAGGCGATAGTCATGCCGATCTCTTCAAAATTGCGGGGCTTCATCTTGCGGATCAGATTGCGCATGCCACCCGATTCCAGCTGGAAGATGCCCATGACATTGACATTGGAGATCAGGTCGAAGGTCTTCTTGTCATCCAAAGGGATACTCAAAATATCGAAGGGTTCGACCTTCTTGATCTCATCGACGATCTCGGTGATGATACCCAGATTGCGCAAAGCCAGAAAGTCCATCTTGATCAGACCGAACTCTTCCAGATGTTCCATCGTGTACTGGGTCGAATAGATATCTTCTTCCACTTTGCATACCGGCACGACCTCATCCAACGGTTTGCGGGACATGACGATACCGGCCGCATGGGTCGATTCGTGTCGGGGGAAGAATTCCAGTTTGCGGCTGATCCGATACAAACGGCGATAGCGGCTGTCCGCTTCGATCTTCTGTTTGAACAGAGGTATCGTATCGTAGGCCTTGGCCAGATCCATGTCCTGGACATTGGGAATGAGCTTGCATATGCTGTCGATATCCCTGATCGGATAATTCAAAACTCTGCCCACATCTCTAAGGACCTGCTTGGCCTTCAAAGTGCCATACGTGATGATGTGACCCACATGGTCCAGACCGTACTTGTCGCGGACATAGGCGATGACTTCATCCCTTCTATCATCAGGGAAGTCGGTATCGATATCGGGCATCGAGATCCTTTCCGGATTCAAAAATCTTTCAAAGATCAGACCATAGGCCAAAGGATCGATATCCGTGATACCCAGACAATATGAAACCAAAGAACCGGCTGCCGAACCTCGACCCGGCCCAACCATGATGCCGTTTTTCTTGGCATATAAGATGAAATCGTAGACGATCAAAAAATAATCCTCAAAATGCATCTTCAAAATGACGCTCAGTTCATAATCCAGACGTCTGGCATAATCGTTGGTCACCTTGCCTTTAAGACGTCTCTTCAAGCCTTCCTTGCACAACATGACCAGATAGTCTTTGGAAGCTATCCCCTTTTTATTCTCATAGACCGGCAAAGATGTGTTGAAAGACATCGTCACGTTGCAGGATCTGGCCAGTTCATTGCAGGCTTCCAGATCGTCATATTCATAAAGCGCTTCGTATTCGTTTTTATCCAGGAAATGTCTCCCGCTTTCTTCAATGCTGTTGACATCATCCAGGATCTGCTTGTCCCTGATACAGCGAAGGACATTGAACTCGTCAAAATCGTCCCTTTCCAGATAATAAGTCCGGCTTAAAGCTATCGTTTTGATCCCTCTTTGCTTCAAAAGCGGCTTTAAAAGCTGATCTCTGCGGGCATTGACCGCAATATCGTGATCGATGAGACCGACGATGTATTCGCCAAACCACTCCGCCTGTCTGTCTAACATCTGCTGTACATCCTTGCCGGTATCGATGACATAAGTCAAAGGCATCCGATCAGACAGCAGACACAGGATATTGCCATAGCGGTATCTGTTTAAGATCTCCAGATCTATGATCTTTTCTTCATGGGTACAGATATGACTTGAAAGTCCCATCAGATTGCGATAGCCTTCATCATTGGCCGCATAAAGGATAATAGTATAGACTCTTTCTTCCAGTCTCAGATCGCATTCCAGGCCATATATAGGCTTGATATGAGCTTTTTCGCAGGCCTTCTTGAAAGCCATGGCTCCCGCTAAAACGTTTCTATCGACCAAGCCCAGAGCTTCATAGCCGTAGTTTTTCCCATAAGAAATGATCCCTTCGATCGAACACATCGAAGAAAGCAGACTATAGACGCTTCTTATATATAAAGGACAGCTCATAATATCATTATACTTTATTGAATGAGACAAACATGCTAAAATAAATATACACCCAGGGGGGGTATATATGGAAAAGACTTATGAAGTAAAAGGCATGACCTGCGTCATCTGCAAAGGCAACGTCGAAAGAGCCTTAAAAAACACCAATGGCGTTCTTGATTGCAAGATCAATCTGCTGGAAAACGAAGCTCTCGTTACCTTTGATGAACAGATCGCCAGTGAAGAAAAGATGGCCAAAGCCGTATCTGATGCCGGCTATGAACTGATAATTCACAAAAACAACGAGATCGATAAGGACAAGATCATCATGATCGTCTCGACTATACTTGTCCTCATCCTGATGTATTTCTCCGTGGGGCACATGTTTGGCATTCACATTCCCGCCTATGGCAAATACATCCAGCTGATCCTTTGTACGATCGTGATGATATTAAACTTTCATTACTACCGTTCCGGATTCAGATCCTTATTTAATCTCAACCCCAACATGGACTCGCTGGTCTCGCTGTCCTCGATGGTTTCCTTCATCTATTCGCTGTATGTCCTGTTTACCAACAACACCAAATATCATCTCTATTTTGAAACGGCGGCGATGATCCTGGTCATCGTTTCCATCGGCAAATACATCGAAGGAAGCAACAAAAAGAAAGCCGCCAAGACCATCAGAGGTCTGGCTACCCTGATCCCGATGCAGGCCAATCTGATCAAAGACGAGGAAGTAGTCATCATCCCCATCGACGATCTCAAGAAAAACGACATCGTCTTAGTAAGACCGGGCGAATCGATACCGCAGGATGGCATCGTGATATCCGGCGTTTCGCAGGTCGATGAATCGATGATCACTGGCGAATCTCTTCCTCAGAATAAGAATATCGACGATGAAGTCATCGGCGGTACCGTCAACCTCTCCGGACAGATCAAAGTCAGGATCAGCCGCAATGCCGCGCAAACAACGCTGTCCAAGATCATCTCTTTGACCAAACAGGCCACCATGGCCAAGATCCCGGTCGAAAGATTTGCGGACAAGGTATCCAACTACTTCGTCTTCTCGGTCATCGCGATCTCAATATTGACCTTCGTCATCTGGATGATCGCCTCCAAAGACCTTGAAAAGTCTTTGAACTTCGCCTTGTCGGTACTTGTCATCTCCTGCCCCTGTGCTTTAGGCCTGGCCACCCCGGCCGCCGTCATGGTCGCTACCGGCAACGCCGCCAGAAACGGCGTTCTGATCAAGAATCCCGAGATCCTGGAAGTAGCCGGCGATCTCAAATACGTGATCCTGGATAAGACGGGAACGCTGACCAAAAACAAACTTGAGATCATCGATGTCAAAGAATATGACGAACTCTTCTTAGAAGTACTCTCTTCCTTGGAGAAAAGTTCCGATCACCCCATCGCTAAAGCGATCACAGAAGCCTATCCTGAAGGAAACATGAGCTTCGATCAGCTGGAACAACTCTCCGGCTTAGGCCTGCTGGCCAAAAAAGGTGAAGATACCTTCTTTGCCGGCAACCGCAAACTGGCGGAGAAATATACGACCTTAAATGAAGATGATATTAAACAGGCCGAAGAAAACAACTATTCCTTCATCTGTGTCGGCAAAAATGACAAACTGCTGGGCATGGTCTATGTGGCTGATGTCTTAAAAGATACTTCAATAAACGCTATCGCTTCCCTTAAAAAGCGGGGCATCACCCCCATCATGTGTACCGGCGATAACGATGTGACGGCCAGAAGTATCGCCCGAAAGCTCAATATCGATGAATATCTTTCATCCGTCACTCCACAGGATAAAAACCGCCTCGTTTCCGAAAAGAAGGAAGAAGGCAAAGTCGCCATGGTCGGAGACGGCGTCAACGATGCGATCGCCCTTTCTTCAGCCGATGTATCCTTCTCCGTTGCCAACGGAACCGATATCGCCTATGCGACCAGCGATATCGTCCTCATGTCCAATTCGATCCTGGACGTCTCGTTCATGGTCGATCTGGCCCGAAAGACGATGAAGATCATCAGACAGAACCTGTTCTGGGCGCTGTTCTACAATGCCTTCTTCATTCCCCTGGCCGCCGGAGCCCTGTATAAACCCTTAGGCCTTTCCCTCAATCCGATGATCGGTGCCATGACCATGTCGGTCTCCTCGATCTTCGTATTGACCAACGCCTTAAGAATAAACAAAGTCAAAAAGGAGGAAATCAAAACTATGAACAAAACCGTCAATATCGATGGCATGATGTGTGTCCACTGCGCAGCCCATGTGCAAGAAGCCCTGCAGAATCTGGGAGCCGAAGTCAAAGTATCCCTGGAAGAAGGCAAAGCCTATCTGACCAACACCGCCTTAAGCGATGACCAGATCACCCAGGCGATCGAAGACGCCGGCTACGAAGTCACCGGTATCGTCAATGAGTAAGGATCAGCAGCTGCTTAAAAAGTACCTGACCATCGCCAAAGGACAGCTTGAAGGGATCATCCGCATGATCGATGAAGACCGCTATTGTCTGGATGTTTCCGATCAGCTGATGGCGACCAGAGCCCTTTTAAAAAAGACCAACAATCTCATCTTAAAAAACCACATCGACAACTGCGTCAAAGAAGCCATCAAAAACGGCGATGACAGCAAGGTCGATGAAGTGATCAAAGCTTTGGAGAAGCAGATATGAATAGAATACAGACCAGACCGATCTACGTAAAAGACGTGCAGATCGGCGGACAAAACAAAGTCGTCATCCAATCCATGACCAACACCAAGACCAAGGATGTTGAAGCAACCGTCGAGCAGATCAATAAGCTGGAAGAAGCGGGTTGTGAGATCATTCGAGTCGCCATCCTGGATATGGAAGACGCCAAAGCCGTAAAACAGATCAAGGAACGTATCAATATCCCTTTGGTCTCAGACATCCATTTCAACCCCGATTTTGCCCTGGAGGCTATACGCTCGGGTACTGACAAGATCAGGCTCAATCCCGGCAACATTGAAAGAGAAGACAAGATCAAAGAGATCGTTGCAGCCTGCAAGGAAAGAAAGATCCCGATCAGGATCGGCATCAATGCCGGCAGTCTGAATAAGAAGTATAGCCATTCTTGCGAAGCGATGATCGAATCGGCCAAAGATCATCTTTCCATATTGGAAGCTTTGGACTTCCACGATGTCTGTCTGTCTTTCAAGTCTTCCGATCCTTTGGAATGTATCGAAGCTTACCGACTGGCGGCGGAAACTTTCCCCTACCCCCTGCATTTAGGCGTAACGGAAGCCGGTGGTCTGCTTGATTCAACGATCAAATCGTCTCTGGCTTTAGGCAATCTCTTATTGGATGGCATTGGCGATACGATCAGGATCTCCATCTCCGATGACCCTATCGAAGAAGTCAAGGTAGCCAGGAAACTCTTAAGAGCCTGCGGTTTGAAAAGAGATGTCGCCAACCTCATCTCCTGTCCGACCTGCGGTCGTATCCAGTACGATATGTTACCGATCGTCAGACAGATGGAAGAGTATCTGAATTCTTTAAATAAAGACATCTCCGTCGCCATCATGGGTTGTCCGGTCAACGGACCTCAGGAAGCCTCAAGAGCCGATATCGGCGTCGCCGGCGGCAAGGACCAGGCCATCCTGTTCAAGAAAGGCCAGATAATCAGAACGATACCTCAGGATCAGATCGTCTCACAACTGATCGAAGAGATCGAAAAGATGTAAAAGCTGCCAATCAGGCAGCTTTTTTCATGTGGACGGTTTTTGAGAAATGAACCGTCTTTTCTATTGCACATACCATAGCCGGTAATAGCTGAGGAAGAAAGATGAACAGATCCATCAGCAATAAATTTCCTTTGCCAAAGATACTGTGTTCGCCCTTGGCGAATAAAGCTATAACGATCCCCAGCAGTATCATGAAACCTGATTCCATAATACTGAAGGAGATGGCCAGCCCCTTCTTATATGAGTAGAAGCATTCGCCAAGTAGGGCTCCGTCAAGGATGTTTGCCGCCAGAAAGATATGAAGATGCGGGAAATAGTATGGAATTTCGCCGGAAAACAATAGACCCGCCAGTATTGCATAAGATGTGACACACAAAGCGATGATCCGCCAGTAATCGACCTCACCTTCGACCATAAGCAGAAATAAAGCCTGTGTAAGCATCATTGCGATCGCCATGATATCCTGACCGTTCAGGAACAGGCTCCAGCTGATCATCATCCCCCACAGTTGTACAAGTACGATCTTTTTCATCTTTGCTTCCTCCTTGTCTATATCATAGCTTTTATGATCATGAGGGTTGTCCGTTTTTTTGGACAGTTATATAATTTACTTATGAACAAGCAGCGCCTCATAAAACTTAGCGAGATCTTAAAAAAATATAGCGACATGGACCACAAGCTCTCCATCAATCAGATCAATGCCTTATTAGAAGAAGCAGGCATCGTCGCGGTCAATCGCAAGACCCTGTACGACGATCTGAAGTCTCTGGAAGGCTTTGGTTATGAGGTGGAATTTGACAACGGCTACTATCTGGCGGAAGCCCCCTTCTCCCTTTCCGAAGTCAAGATCCTGATCGATTCGATAAATTCATTGAAAAATCTCGATGATCCGTTTTTAGATAAGATCAAAGACAAGCTGTATTCTTTCATTTCCATCTATGAGATCGAGCAGCTCAAAAAGCTCGAATACCGCAACAAGCACAAGGATAAACACTTCATCAACCGCCTGGAAGACGTCCTTGACGCCCTTTGCAATGAAAACTATCTCACGATCAGACGAAGCGGCAAAAACCAGAACGAAGTGATCGCTCCTTTATTTCTATACCGACAAAACGATTACTATTATCTCTACTATCACTATGAGAATAACGACAAGCTCTATCATGTCCGTTTCGACAATATAAAACAAACTTCTCTTACCGATCGCAAAAACGATATTCAAATTCCAATAGACAAAATAAGAGCCAACATCGCCGAAAGTTCCAGCGGTTTCCACTCCACCCAGATCCGCACGATCCGCTTCACCATCTGCAAGGATTCCGAATACCTGCGTCAGCGGCTGCAGGACGACTTTGAAAACCTCTCTTTCACCAAAGACGGTTTCTTTATCAAGACCAGTATTTCCAATGCTTTTTTCGCCCGCCTGGTGGCCTATGGGGATGAAATAAAAATCAGCGACCCGCAAGTCGCTGACATGTATATCGATTATCTCAATACGATCATCATTCGTAATAAGACGGACTGAAGAAGTAGTCGATCATAGAAGGATCGATATTGCAGAAACGAAACAGATCCGTTATCGTCACCAGCTGGCAGCCTCTGTTGATCAGCTCCGGTATTATCGTTTCCAAAGCATCGGCACTTTCATCATAGATATCGTGGAACAGGATGATATCACCGGTCTCATAGTCGTATTTGAGGACCTGATCGATGATATCCTGCGGGTCGGTAACCATCCAGTCCTCGGAATCCACATCCCATAAAATTGCAGGCAGGTCACTGGCATCCAGCACGCCCTGATCGAAGGCCCCTTCCACCGGGCGATAAGTGACGACTTCATAATCCATGAAGTCTTTTAAATAATCGACCGGTCCATAGATCTCTTCCCTAATCCCTTCGGCCGTCTTGAATTCAGTCAAAGCCGCGGAATGGGTTTGCGTATGGGAACCGTATTCATTGCCCTGGTTGATCGATCTTTTCAACAAGGTGTACAGCTGATAATCCGCCCAGATCTCGCGGTCTTCCAGATTGACCCCGATCACATAGAAAGTACCCGTCGCATCATACTTATATAACAGATCCACGATCCTTTCCGTACTGGTATCCCCCGGTTCGTAGTGCAGCTGAGGTCCATCATCGAAGGTCAGACAGACCAGAGGATGGGACTCATCGGGATCCAGATAAACCGGTTTGCGGTAGACTTCGTTTTCAAAACCGAAATCCATGCCGATATACTTCTGCATGTATTTTAACGGGATCGCCAGCTTCTTTTCATATTGAGGGACATCGACGATGATGTTTTCGCCATCGATATCATAGGTGATAGTGGAAAAATCAAGTTTGTCCAGCTGCAGTTCCTCCAAAAAAGAAGCATTATAGTATTTATCCGGATCTTCCTTCTTAAAGGTATAACGCAGGTAGTCAAGGACGACCTTTTGGCCATCTTCCCCGATCTCATTGATCACGACCGGTTCAAAATTCTGATCGGCAAAATAACGGTTCTCTCCCCCGTAATTCACCAGATAGTAATCCCCATAGGGCACCAGAGTGTAGTCGTAGATCGGATCGTTCTTTTCGCCCTTGCATAACTGTTTGACAAAGGAAAGACCCTGTTTGGAATCGGGATAAAATGCCAGACAGTGTCTGGTCTTATAAGTCCTGGCCTCCTCATGGATCGACTTCTTGCCGATAAAATCGAAGTTCACGAAAAACAGGGTGAACAGAGCCACGAGAGCTGCAGACAAAACGATTATCACTGCCAGAGACAGGAAGTTCGCCTTTTTCTTTTTATTCATCATTAATAATTATAATCTAATTCACTTTGATTTTTTCTCTGACATAGCCACCCAGATAGTCGATCAGCAGCATCAGCCCGATCGCGATCAAAGAATAGCCAAAGATCGGCACCATATTTGTCGGATCGGATGATCTCGCCCCCAGGATCGCTGATCCTAAACCCGGATTGGAAGAACCCGTGATGACCTCGGCCATGATCTCGATCTTGAAACACAGGGAAAAACTGGAAGTCATCGCCACGACGATATAAGGCAAGGCCAGAGGCAGTTTGATACGGAAATTCTTCTTTAAGAAGGAAGCTCCATCGACCTTTAAGGCATTGTTGATGTTTCTGGAGATGTTTTCGATGCCACCCGTCACCCCTTCATAGATGATGGGAAAAGAGATCAGCACCACCAGATAGATCGGTGCCACCTTGAAACCCGCCAATACGATGAACAGATAGACCAAAGAGGCCGTTGGTATCGCTCTTAAGGCGATGATCGTGGGTCGGATCAGCTGTTCGAAAAACGGATAATTGCCTGCAATGATACCAAAGAAAAGACCCAAAACAAGGGATACCGCAAACCCGATCAGCATCTTGGACATCGTCGCCAGAATGCATTTATAGGTATAAGGCCGACTTAAGAGATAAAAGGCATATTTAAAGGATTCGACCGGTCCCGGGAAGACCATCGTCCTTTGTCCGATCATCAAAGCAAAAACTTGCCACATTATGGCAAGCATTGCGATTCCCAAAATAAAGATTAAACGTTTATTTGAAATAGAACTCTTCACTCGTCTTCTCGATACCGAAGATACTTAAGAAAGCATCGATATCATCCTTGATGTCGATAGCCTTGGCATAGCCCAGACCCATGGCATTATTGCCCAAAGCGTTGGTCTGTTTAAAGACATTGACGACGACATTGGGATTGAAACCGTACTGAGCCGTAGCTTCTTCATCAGTATACACGGATAGACCATCGGCCACAAGCGAAGGATCATTGATCGCTGCGGCGATCGAATTGGCCAGATTCTCCAAGAAGGCATTGCCGGTCTTTTCATCGACGCTGTCCTTGATAAAGACGGCCGCCTGGATCATGTCAAGACCCGACTTCTCTTTATAGAGAGCCTGGATATCGGCATAGAGCTTGGCGTTTTCATTCTGCTTCATTGCCCCAAACAAAGCCGGCTGAGCCAAAAAGACGTAATCGACTTCCGTACCATCGGAATACTTGCCCGAAGCCAAAGCCGCTGCCGCCTGCTGCGCATCCGCCTCATACAGTAAAGCATCATCATAATCGTTGCCATACAGATAGTGCCACAGCTTGTTTGGCAGCATGTTCTCGTTGCCGAAAAGCACGATCTTGTCATCGGCATCCATCGTATCATTCTCATCGTGACCCGTTGAAGCCAGATAGAAGTTACCGAAAGTGATGATGGCACCAAGCTTATAGGAAGCGCCGTTGGCGATGGCCTTGACACCGGAAGTCAGATCGACCACCAGGACATCGGGTGAATTATCGCCGGTCCATAAAGCCGCGATCGCGTCAGCTGCCACACGGGTATAATTCTCGTTTTCAATCTGGTCGTAGAAAGCCAGAACCGGTGCACCTTTCGGGGTAACAATCGTCAAAGTACTGGGATCGACGACCTCTTCCGGAACGCTTTCCTCTTCTTTCTGCTGGCTTGCACAGCCACACAGCAGTAACAATACAAATAAAATAGACAGTAATTTTTTCATTTTTCTTACCTTCCCTAGTGAATTATATATAATTAAGATAAATAAATATGTGATTTGGATCACATCATGACCAATATCCTCGCACTATTAAATGACGAAGAACGTCAGCTCTATAAGACTATCAGACTCTCAAAAGAAGAGACGCTTTTTCATGAGGACGATCTTTGTGAAGAGATCGGTATCATCGTGGAAGGCCAGGTCGCCATCATCTCTTATCTGGATGACGGTAAGGAGATGGTCTTCAACCGTCTGGATAAAGGTGGGATCTTCGGCAACAATCTGATCTTCTCCTCCTCCCCCTACTATAAGGGCAACGTCATCGCGCAAAGTGAAAGTGAGATCGCTCTTCTCAAAAAAGACGATCTGTTTAAACTCCTGGAATCAAACAGTGATTTCATGATCGAATATCTCAAGATCCTCTCTGACCAGGGTAAACAGCTCAATGCCAAGATCAGACTGCTCTCCCTTGCTTCAGCTCAGGATCGTTTCATCTATTACATGTACGACCACAAAAAACAGATCACCTACACTTCCTTAAACGATCTGGCCAAAGATCTCTATCTCAGCCGTGAGACTCTTTCCCGGCTTTTAAGCCGGATGAGCAGCGAAAAACGTATTAAAAAACAGGGAAAAACGCTAAGATTGTTATAATATATATAAAAAAGAGGGCAACACTATGTTTTCATTTGCGAACGACTATTCCGAAGGCGCCTGTCCCAAAGTACTCAGCGCCCTGATCCAGACCAACAACGTTCAATGTACCGGCTATGGCCTCGACATCTTTTGCCAATCGGCCGCCGACATCATCAAAAAGACCCTGGAACACGATGACATCGATGTTCATTTCATTACCGGCGGTACGCCCTGCAACGTCGTGGCGATCTCGACTTTAAGAGCCCATGAAGCGGTCATCGCCGTCGAATCGGGTCACATCAACGTCCATGAGACCGGAGCCGTTGAAGCAGCCGGCCATAAGATAATTACTGTCAAAGGCCGCAATGGCAAGATCACCCCGGACGAGATCAGAAAAGTCGTCGCAGCCAATCCGGATGAACACTCCGTCAAGCCCAAGATGGTCTTTATTTCCAATGCCACGGAATTCGGCACAATCTACAAGAAACAGGAACTCGCCGACATCTACTCCGTCTGCAAAGAACTTGATCTCTATCTCTATCTTGACGGTGCCAGACTTGGCAATGCCTTAGTCGCAACGGGCAACGATCTTTCTTTCAAAGACATCTGCGATCTGGCCGATATGTTCTATATCGGCGGTACCAAAAACGGTGGCCTGATTGGCGAAGCGATGGTCATCAAAAACGATGCTCTAAAGGAAGACTTCCGCTACCTGATCAAGCAGCACTGCTCGATGCTGGCGAAAGGCCGTTTGATCGGTGTGCAGTTCATCGCCATGCTGGAAGACAAGACCTATCTGGACAATGCCCGCAATGCCAATATCATGGCCCAGGCCCTGAAATACATCTTCGTCCAGTACGGCATCCCGATGTACATCGACTCCCCCACCAACCAGATCTTCCCGGTCCTTGACAATAAGCTTCTGGAAAAGATCAAGACCAGCTACGAGATCACGGAGTGGGGTCCCTACGACGAAGACCACACGATCTGCCGCTTTGTCTGTTCCTGGGCTACCAAGAAAAGCGACATCCAGGATTTCTACAACGACCTGGTAACTTACGTAAACTAAAATAGGATCAACGATCCTATTTTAATTTGAAAGCGATCTTTCCTTTTCCCTCACTGTAACTTACCTTTATCAAAGCACCGTTGATCAGTGTCATTGCCGGATCGGTATGGCCGATATCCATCTCACAGATATGAGGGATCTTCCCCAAAGCCTTATCGGCTGCCTTGATATAATCAAGTTTTTTGTCTTCGACATTAGGGAAAGCCGGACGCGAGATCATTACGCCGGTACAATGATCGAACCAGCCGGCGTTTTTATATTGCAGGAGTGACAGATAGAAATCATAGGAAGACTTGTTGAAGATGTCCAGATACCAGACGATGCCGTCTTCCTTATATTTCGCAAGAAACTCATTGGTATGATCAAAACGGGTACCGATCAGCTTGTCGATGACCTCCAGACAGCCGCCGATCAGCCGACCGGAAAATTCAACATCGTTTTTGGCGATCCACCTCACAGGTTTGGGATCGTCGATATCATTGATCGTATCCAGGAAAGTATTGTATGTCTTATAGGAATGCTGGGTATTGGTCTTGCCGCTTAAATAATCAAAGAAGACTTTCTGCGGCTTGTCTTTTTCAAAAGTGAAACCGGCGCCATTAAAACCGTAAAGCGTCGCCACATCCAGCATCGTCGTCACCGTAAAAAGCAGATTGGTCGGATCGGATGCTCCACTTAACCACTTGGGATTTTTCCTGATCGCTTCAAAGTCAACGTACGGAAGCATCTCCAGCATGAAATCCCCACCTGCCGCACAAATGATCGCCTTGACTTCAGGATCTTTGACCAGTTCATTTAATTCCTTGCCTCTTCTGGAAGCTGAAGCCGAACGCACATCATCTCTTCTTACCGATGCGCTCTCCTTTACAAGATAGCCCTTTTCTTTTAATACTTCCAATGATGTCTCATAAGCTTCCAGCTTGTGACCGACACCGGCACTTGGAGCACAAATGCCGATCAGATCATCTTTTTTCAAAAATTCAGGATAGATCATATACCCATACCTCTTCTTTCTCTTAGATTATATCAGGTCAATAGAAGACCTGGATCCAGTATCCGCAGCTATATCAAGAAAGATTTTCACCCTTAGTGTATATTTGAAAAACTTTTGCAAAATTTATGTATTTTCATTTGGTACTTTTTTCATCCTAAATAGTACTTTTTTTGATAAATCAATTGAATCGACCTTTTAATTGTTTTACAATGAAATTGCATATAGAATTATTTTTTTTGCTAGTAAAGGGGTTTTATGACAGGTAAGGTTAAGTGGTTTAATGCCGCTAAGGGTTATGGCTTTATCACCGGGGATGACGGCAAAGAAGTATTCGTTCATTTCTCAGCTATTAATGTAGACGGATTCAAAACGTTGGATGAAGGCCAGCCGGTTGAATACGATGTCAACGACGGTCCCAAAGGCCCGCAAGCAGCTAACGTCAATAAGATCTAGGACTTATTGGACGCAAATTAGACCCAGACAAGAGGACTCAGACGAGTTCTTTTTTCATGTTTTTTATCTGAACAACAAAACGGTAGCCAAAGCGACCAGGCCCTGGCAGATCACATTGGATACTTCGATCTTCCAGTGCACTCTGGGATCCTTAAGATCGGCTTTGATCCCGATCCCGCACAGCATTACAAACAGAAAGATCGCCACTCCGCAAAGCAAAGCCGGTATAATATTTCCCTTTTTTATTGAATAAGTTATTAACGATAGATAGATCAGAACATAACCGAAGGCACCGATCAAAACCGCAACGGTATTCATCTTGCGCTTTTTTGAATAAAGCCTGATCAGAAGCAGAATGATGATCAGATCGATGATAAAGATCATAACAGGCCTTAAGCCCCATACATATTTAAACAGCATCGAACCCGAAAGAAAGATACCGGTATTCACCAGAAAGACCAGGATCACCGGCATCACGAATTTTATGATGCCCAGTCCGACTATCACCTTCCCGGTCGGGATGATGAAACCGAAAAAGATTGACAATATAGCACCGGCGATCAGAATCTTGTCATAAGGTTTTTCCAGCAAAGGAGCCACATTCCTGATGATCGTGATGATGGTGATACTGTAAAAGAGCGGATTGACATAATCCAGTAATCCCAAGGGAACCGAAAACCTGTTGAATCTTTCTTTTTTCATAATCTCTTATATTCCATATCATTCATACTTATGCATGATCTTAACAAGCTGCTGACCAAAGGCTTTCTGATAAGCTTCCTGTTCCCTTTTCTTTTCTTCAGGAGCGATCCGTCTTATCTTTTCGGATCTGATAAAAGTCAGTTGTTTTAATGCTTTTTCCGTTTTGATGGCGACCTGGGTGTACTCCGGTCCTACCAGCAGCAGTTTCAAAGCGTCTTCCGCCTCCAGATAACCGCTGCTTAGTATACCCAGAGTATCAAAGATCGTATCGTTGGCGATAGGCCCGATGATAACGTCAGCCGTCAAAAGATCCATCGTTCTTCGATTATTATAGATATATTCAAACCATTCCTCATTTCGCTTGAAGACATGGATATTCAAGCCCTCTTCATCCAATTCATACTCATTCACAACAGCTTCTTCTTTTGCCCAGCGATAAGTAAAGTCCTTGTCGGGAGTCAGATAAAAACCCCAGCCGAAGTCGGCATTCTTCCGGCCATGATGGATATCGGGATCTATGATCTTCTTTTCGCCTGTGTGATATAGGATCATTTTGTTTTTTTGATTAGAATATCGTCTCTTATCGATTGCTGATCAGCGCAATATCTTTTCCAAATCTTTACCCTTTGCCAATTCATCCACCAGCTTATCCAGCCAGCGGATCTTTTGCAGCAAGGGATCTTCGATCTCCTCAACTCTGACACCGCATACGGAACCTTTGATCAAAGCAGCTCTGGGGTTCATCGCCGGAGCATTTTCAAAGAATTCCGCATAAGTAACATCGGTATCCGCTGTTTTCATATCGTAGCCGGTCAGCCAGCTTATGATCTGATCGACTTCTTTCTTTGTCCGGCCTTTCTTCTCAGCTTTCTGTACCAGCAAAGGATAGGCCTTTGAGAATTTCATCTCGAAAATGCTTTGTCTTGCCATATATTAGCTTTTAGATAGATGTTCTACCATTCCGGAAACAGATCTTCGCAATAAGCTGCGGTATCATCAGGATCACTGCCCAATATCTCGGCGAAAACCCAGGCGATGCCAAGTGCCGAAAGTTTCATTTCGCCATCGCAATCGATGTATTCCAGCTCTTCAAGATCACCGGAAATTTCAGCCAGATCGCCGCTGTTTGAATAGATACGCCAGCCATCATCATTAGCTACAAGCGGCCAATCGTTGCCTTTTGAGCCCTGAATAATTATTTCCATCAGATCTTTCATCACAGCATCATCGGAAAACCCGATTTCATATATGCCCTTTAGCGCCTCATCAGCAGCGTTCAGGAAACGACGACTGTATTGAATCATGTTCATAACATGCACCTCATCAAAGTTTTATGTTTTCATTATAAGCTATCACTACTTTGCTTCACTTAGCTGCTAAGAACCTTCTTTGAAATCAATGCCATCCATGCGGGAAGTGCAGCCATGGGATTGTTTTTCCAGTCGTTTATCCCCTCAAGCTCTTCCGGGCTCTTTTCCTTAAGTTCATCGTAAGTAAACCAGAAAGAAGCATCTATGGCGGGCAGTTCAGCTAATTCACAGATGTTTAGCCCAGCTTTGATCTGAGAATTGATGATATCTTCCATCCGCCAGTGCAGATCCGGGAAAACGTCGTGATAAGACTTGATGATTTCGGGTTCTTTCCAGGCAACATTAGAAAAAGGCCGGTTGAAAGGATGCATATCATACACGACCAGATACCCATCCTTCTTCAATACACGAGTTACATTTTGGAACATGCTGTCGATGCCATTTATCCACGTAAGCGTACCGTTAGAAGTATATACCAGATCATAAGTATCGTCAGGTATATCAGATAGCTTCATCGTATCCTCACAAACAAATTCAATATCCAGGTCCAGCTTTTTCGCAATCTCCGAAGCGTTTTCAAGCTGTCTTTCGCTGATATCGGACGATGTCACATGACCACCCAGCAGTGCAAAAGCAAAAGCCGCATGATTGTCACCGCTGGAAGGAAGAAGGATACGTTTGCCTTTAAGATCGGGAAGATATTTGCGGATCAGTTCATATATAGCCGGATGAAAAGCTGACGCGGGATTTTGTACAAGACTGTTTATCTTCTCATCCGTCCTTAACGACCCGTACCAATCCGAATCCGCCTTCTCATTCCGGTAGGCTTTGATCCTTTCTGTCAATTCATCGCTGTTCATCCATCTCACCTTCCTCAATTGCAAATTATCCGGAAACATCATACTTCATAAATTATTATCTAAATCACTTTTTTCATGATCCACTTCAGTTCGATCGGAGCGATCTCGATCACAAAATGATCTTCTGATATACCTGTCATTGGATGAGAATCAGTTATGAATATTTCGGAATTTTCGATCGAAGTATCCTTAAAATCTTCAGCTTTTCCCATTACGACATATTGCACACCGCTGTAAAGCATCACACCTTCCGCCTCTGCGATCGGGATCGCTTCAAACGGTTTTTCTATATTTACACCCATTTCATCCAGGTATGCCGCAAGTTTTGGATAAGTGGCTTTGATCTGTTTGACATAGTTTTGACAATATGTGCAATCGCAGACTTCCTCATCGCTTAACTGTTCATAATATTTTTTCGTTTTTTCAATATCCATTTTTACACCTTCATTAATCAACTATTCCAATCGAACATCTTCTTATTCAACAGATCTAAACATCAGACTGAAGATCCTCGATCACCTTGCCGATATATTCTTTCATAATAAACATCAATTCTTTGTTCATATCGCCCCTTATCTGTTATGCAGGATCAGCTCTACCGTTTGACGCTGCTGGTCAGCGGAAGAGATCAAAGCATCTTTATCCCTGTCCTGCTTCCCGTAATTTCCAAACTGGGAGTGATTGCCGCCATCAATGACAAAAGTCCTGGTGTCAAGCGGCAAATATTGGTCGGCTTCTTTTAATCTTTCCATGTTCAGGATGCCATCTTCAGATCCATAGATGATGATCGCTTTAATGTTTTCATCCATCACTTCTGATGGATATGCCGCCAGCATGAAAACACCCGATAGCTTTAAATTATGGCTTGCAGTATAGTTTGCGGCGATCGTTCCGCCAAGGGAATGTCCGCCGATGTACCAATGGACATAATCATGCTGTTTAATAACCTGATCGGCTTTGTTCATATCAAAGACGGCCAGACGAAAAGGCATCTTGACCAGACAGACGTCCATGCCTTCCTGCGCCAGAAGATGCAGCAACGGCGCATAGGATACTTCCTCAACTTTGCCTCCCGGATAGAAGATCAGCGCATCATCTTCGCCAGGTCCATCAAAGAGCCACCCGTATTCCGTTGTCGTGACAGTCACGATATCATCGCTGTTTAAAGCTGAATAAGCTTCCTGATCCGCATGACAATACTGTTGTACATAGATAAAAAAGAATGTGAATAAAAGAAAAATCACAAAAACAGGTATAAACAGTAAATGTCTTTTCCGTATACCGGATCTTTTTTCAATCTTCTTCATATCGCAGTCTAATACCGGATCAAAGGGTTTTCTGCCTGTGTTTATATAAAAATCCGCTTATTATTTATGCTGGAAAACGACTATATAGCTGCCGCTTCCATTAGTAAGCAAAGCTACTATCGATGAAACGCTTTCGTGAGCTGTACCGAAGATCGTATAGCCCTGTTTTTCAAAATAGGAAACACCTTCTTCAAAACTGTCGACATTTACACGCATGCCCAGGAAACCTTCCGAAAAAGAATCAGCCGGAAAATAGGAATGTACCAGATCGATGCGTCTCTTGTTTTCGTTCTCTAAAACGGCATAATCAAGATATTCGATTTGCGGTTTATGAATGAGGGTAAAACCCAGATCCTCACTATAGCGTCTGATCTCTTTTTCCATATCTTCCGTATAAAAGATCGGATAATAATCTGTAACTTTCAAAATACATCTCCTTTGATTTCTTCACTAATATTATATTCGCTCGACTTATCAAAATCACATTGGCTATTTTCCTGAATGATCTTTGCAGTCTATGGATCATATAAACAAACCAAAACTAATAATACGTTTTTTGATATTATATACGACGCTTTATTCAGAATACTTATACTTTTTCATTATCTGACCTGATGCCAGACAGATAACGATTCCGCTTAGTCCAAGTATGAACATCATCAATGCCGCCCCCGAACCTTTTCCGCTTCCAAAAAGAAAAGTCCAAAAAGCGCTGTCTTTTCTCTGCACCATGAACGGTTCACAGATCTTATCAACGAAAAAACCACCAAGGAAAAGTCCTATCGGGATAGTGAAAAACTGCAGCGTGTTTCGACAGGCATATATTCTCCCCTGCAGATCGATCGGGATGACATTTCGCATGATGACGTTCTGGTTAGCCGCCATAAGCGGCACAAACAGCCATCCAATGATCTGACCGATACACCACAGACACGGATTTCGGGAAAAAGCCAATAGAAAATTCTCTATTCCAAGTGCAAAAAGCATCGTCAGATAGATGATTCTTACTCTGTCCTTTGGTTTGGGCAGAAGCATCGGCAAAAAACTTCCGATCACCATCGCTACGCCCGCACAAGCCGTTACAGCGCCATATACACTGTTACCTGCTTTGGGGATCACAAGGGCCGGAAGTACGGCATCAAAGGCAGAAGCTATCAGATTGACCCCCGACATGAAAAGGATCACCGTAAGGATCAGTGGTGTTTCCTTTAGAAAAACGATCCCTTCTTTTGCCAGCTTGAACACGTTTTCGCTTTCAGCAGCTTCATCATGAATCTCGGGCAGTCTGACAAAAAACAGCAGTGCCGCAAATGCGACAGCGAAAGTCAAAAGATCGACCGCTATCACCAGATCCAGACCTGCAATTCCATAAAGGGCTGCGGCGATGAGCGGATTGCCGATCGATATCAATGAGCGTGACAACTGCTGAAAACCGCCGGTCTTCTGATAAAGATCTTTGGGAACAATGAGCGTATAAGCCACCTCCGAAGCAGGTTGCTGAACGGTATTCATAAGACCCGAAAAGACATTGATAAGATACAGATGCCACATCGTCAGCGCATCCATCTTGTACAGTACAAATACGACAACTGTCGTAAACGCCGCCATAAGGTCGCATATGAGCATGGTTTTCTTTTTATCGAATTTATCCGTTAATGCTCCGGCAAAAATGCTCATAACGACATATGGTGCATAGGTACAGATCGTTAACGTTGCCGTGCTTAGTGCCGAACCGGTTCTCTCATACATCCAAAGCGTCAGCGCAAACTCCGTTATCGCACTTCCGAGCTGCGAGAGACTTTGCGTAATCCAAAGCATATAAAAATCCTTCAATTCCTTTATTCTGTTTTTCATATTAATTTAACCTCCATACAAACATTTTTTTATTCGCATGGAGCCTTAACACTGCAATTGATCATGTCCTGCCTTTCTCTGCGGTATCAAAAACCGCAAGTTAAAAAATCGCAAATATCGATTTCGTCTTTCTCATATTATTGTAATAAAAGGTTCCGGATTATAAAACCGGAAACCTTTTAGAATTGAATCCATAATCTTCAGGTGTATAGATCACACCTGATATCACTGCTTATTTTTCGACATGCACGATGTATTCTTTCGACTCTACATACAAGGAACTGCCGTCTGAGAAAGAGAAATGAACAGGAATGTCCGTCGTCTCATAGACCGCACCCTTGGCATAAACATTGCCGGATCCGTCGATATCCAAAGCCGAGGTATAAGCCGTATGGAAGTCGACTTCCGTAGTAACATCCTGCTTGGTTTCAACGCCGTCATAGCAGGCGATCAGCGTAGCCTTATAAGGGATCTTGGCTCCGCTGCCGGCTTTGACGGAAACGTTGTTCTCCATCTCGTAGATGACCGTCGTTCCCTCAACACAGACATCAGCCGTCACCGAAACACCGCTGGCAGCCGTGACCGTGACCTTGGCATTGCCCGGCATTTTGCCCAAGAGAGTCCCGAAATCATCCACCTGCACGATGCTGTTGTCGCTTGACTTGTAAGTCAGTTTCTTGTCTGTTGCCGTATCCGGTTCCACTTTGGCCGTGATCTTTTCCGTATTGTTCATATACACGGTATAGGACTTGGCATCCAGGATGATATCGCTGACACCTACCGCTTTCGACCTGGTCTCAAAACTGACTATCCTTTCGATATCGCCGCATTTGATATGGATCTTGGTCGTACCCGGATTGACAGCCTTACAGATACCGCTTTCATTGACGGTGACGATCTTTTCATCTTCCGAATAATAGGTGATCTTATCCGTCGTATTTGAAGGCTCGGCCTTGGCCTCCAGATCGTAATTGCCGACTCCTTCATAGGCCCAATAGTTCTTATAAAGCGAAGTTAGTCCGGTACACGGAACATCCTTGACAGCCGGCGTTACATAATCCATCGAGAATTTGTCACCCGTCGCCGAAACACCTACATCGACCTGCAGAACCAGATTCTTGGGATCCTCTACCTTGAAAATATAAGTGACCCCGTCATAAACTCCCACGCACTTCAGGTAGAGGTATTCATCGTCTTGCGAATATGTTCCGTTATATTCACTGATTCCGAAGTCATTCTTATCAAGCAGCGTGAAAGAGCCATCCGCTCTGAGTTCAAGTTCGGAAGGATTGTTTCCCCCTTGGGAAGTGTTGTAGTAATAGCCGTATTTGAAATTACTGGTACTTGAAGAAGCTGATGAACCCTTTACCTCATTGATCGAAAAGACCTGATCGCTCTTGGAACCCGCCAGCATCGTCTTAAGTTTCAGAGTCTCTTCATCCTCGACTTCAAAGATGATCTTGGAAAATTCACCGACCCCGCTTTGCGAAACATTCAGGGTCACGACATTCTCATTCAACGACCAGCTGCCGTTTATTTCATATGAACCGTCATAATAATTGTCGTTTATGACAAAACTGCCGTCCTTGCCAAACCACACCTTACTATGATCATCATTTCCGTATTCGTCTACCGTGTTGTAGTAAGTCTTTCCGGCAATATCGAAACCCTTGCTTTCCTCCTCATCTTTTTTGCCTGTACAGGCTGACAGACAAAGCAGAAATATAGTCATTAACGCAAAAAACAGACGATAATTCCTTCTTTTCATTGTGCTAAACCATCCTTATTCTTCTGTCTTCATGTTAACACATCTGAAAATCATTTTTTGACTTTTGGTACAATTAAAAACCTTATGTAACACCTTCCGCCAAGAAATTGTTAGTCAGCCATAAAAGACGGATCTTGTTTAATACAGCAGTTGCCTAACAGTCATCGTATAGTATCGTTTGTGCTATGATGAACTTGGAGCTTTTAGAAAAATGAAGAAAATTATTACTTTGCTATTGCTGGCTGTTGTGACATTGTCAGCCTTTGGCTGTTCAAAAAAATCCGAGCAGTCGATCGTCGGCACCTGGGAATATAATAACAGTGAAAACGGCATGGGTGCCGTATATGATCTCAAAGATGACGGCACAGGTACCTATACAATGAAAGTCGGAGAGACGGAAGTTACTTATGAACTGAAATATGAAGTTCAAAACAATCATCTTCTCGTCAGATATGTCAATAATGAGATATTCTCCGAAGATGATGTCTTTGATAGTGAATTCAGTTTCAAAGACAGTAACACCTTTGTGATCAAAGATGAAACATTCGGCGATATGGAATTCGTCAGAAAATAGAATCAGCAAAAAATCAGATCAATACGATCTGATTTTTTCTCCCAAAAGGACTTGATCAAACATCATATTTATTGTCAGCCGTTATAAACGGATTTTTTCATCCATTACATGAAATAGTGGATGATCACGGCGACAATGATCCCGGTTAAAGCTCCGATCAGAAGATAGATGATCCTCTGATAGTTTCTCTTTCCTTCTTCCCTGGCCTTTTCAATACTGTCAAGCTTTTCGCCGTTATAGAAGGCGACGATCTCCTTATAGGTATATACCTCATTATCTTTTTTTGCCTTTTCGATTCTCATGGCATAGTATATCGTCACCGATGCGATAATGCCCCAGATCATAGTACCTAGAGCTCCCAGATGTTTCATCAAAGGAACGGCAGTTAAAATGCACACCAGGACAAGGATGGCAAAGATCCAGTTATCCTTCTTAAAATCATTCACAATGTTTTGATCGACTTTTTCTTTCATGATTTCGATGTCTCCTTTTATCAATGTGTCAAGGGAGATGGCAAACAGATCGCTCATCATCAAAAGAGAGTGGATATCGGGATAGCTTTTATCGTTCTCCCAGCTTGAGATCGTCTGTCGGGAAACATAAAGTCTTTCCGCGAATTCCTCCTGGGTCAGACCCGCTTTTGTCCTGAAGTCTTTGATTCTTGAACCGAGTTCCATTCACCTGTCTTCCTTTCGTTTTAACTCTATCGAAACCGTTGGATAAGGTCTATCAAATGTTCTTTACATCGATCTTTTTCATGATGTCTAAGAAGTTTTACACTGAAAAGATTATTCCACTATCGTTCTTAAACTATATACGTGTTCCATTTACTTCACGGACAACAAACATTCCGTAATCCTTAGGAACACGCAATACGCCATCACGCATATTCTTTTCCAGCACCGATCGAAGGGTCTCTTGCGGAAGATCCTTTAAATCAGAAAAACCCGGCAGTGAACAGATATAAGCGACCATATCACCTACATCGCTAACTTCAAGGGCATCTTCATACAGCAGTTTAGTGACATTCGGGAAGTATCTGCTCAGTTTCTCTTCACCGTTTTGCAGGGTGAAACTGTAATTGCGATTATTTCCAATAGAAAAATCATCAAACAAGCCTTCGATGTATTCCATCATTCCGTTTTCACCATATGTCGCGCAATAAAACGTTCCATCATCCTTAAGAACTCTTTTTACTTCTTTTAAGCCATGAGAAAGATCAGGGACGTGGTATAACATCATGTTGGCGATGACGACATCAAATTCATTGTCCGCAAAAGGAATATCTTGAATATCTATCTTCCGATATTCTATTCCGCTTTGATCCCTGAGTTTTTCTTGTGCACTTTTCAACATGCCTTCGGATAGATCCGAAAGAATCAGCCCGGAACAGCGCCTGATGACTTCATCTTTTCCAAGCCACATCTGCCCATTTCCGCAGCCAAGTTCCAGGACCGACATTCCCTCGCCGATCTGATAATGAGAAAAGACCCAGTTGCCAAAGCCCTGTTTATTAACGGAATACTTCTTATGAAGAGCGATCCGGATATTCAGATTGTCGGCATTTTTGTATTGATCAATAATGCCGTCGTTATTCAGGTTTTTCATCCTGTAATCTATATATTCTGATGAAGGGAACTCAAGAATTCCTTTGCCTTATCCGCATCATGAGCGTTCTCACTGATCAGCTGTTCCATGATGGATATGGCGGTATTCTCATCTTTTTCAACACCATGGCCATAATATAGACATTCAGCTTTCAGATACTTGGCTGTCGAATCGTTTCTAGCAGCAGCTTTGTCGAAATAATCGTAGGCTTTTTCAGGATCTTTTTCGACCCCGATACCGTCTCTATAACAGAGTCCGATATGCCTGCCTGCTTTGGAATCGCCGGCTTCATATGCTTTCACGAGATAAGAAAAGGCTTTTTCAGGATCATAAGGGATCTCTCCGTGATCGTCTCCGCCGCCGGGTATCGTCTTGTGCAGATAAAGAAGCCCAATATTCGTAAGACCTCTGGGTTGTCCAAGACAAGCAGCTTCTTCCCAGATCAAGACGGCTTTTTCGATCCGCTCAGGGATGGATCTGATCTCTTCGATCTTTCCTCCCTGCAGAAGTTCGCCCATCAGCAGCATCGAAGGACCGTGTTTCAGATCGCTCAGTGCACAAATAAGGCGATATTCACTCTGATAAAGCCTTGTCGGATCTTTTTTCTGTCTTGAAAGTTCTTCCGCCTTCATTTTGATCTGAAAGGCACCCTGATAGATGTCTTCGATCGTGACAGCATGGCGTGCAAAAAGATCGGGATCAATACAGTTCATATGAGACTTCCTTTCTTCGCTGTTTCAAAAGCCAAAGCAGGACCGCTTTAATGCGATAAGTCAGCCACCAGCCCGAATAGTGGGCTGAAAAGCATTCATCTTCCTGCCCTTTTCGCAATGAACTGTCTTTTTCATATAAAGTAAATCTGAATGAAGCGGGCTGATCCCCCAGCCGGGAAAATATCTCATCCAGTTCGCCGATCGGTTTGCTTCCATCGACTTCGTCCCACTGATAAGCGATGTTTTTTTCATCCAACAGTTCTTTGGTCTCCAGATAACAGGGGAAAGCCCCTCCATCTTTGGCGGAAGCGATGCTCCAGATCAGTTGTTTTCTTTTGGCGCAACTGGCGATCTTGTAGCGATCCCAATGGCCTGATACGCATAAGGCCGCCGCATAATAACCGGGATAACGGAACATCAGTTCGTAGCTGTTCATGCAGCCCATCGACTGGCCGGTCGTATAGATACGATCGGGATCGATGGAATAAGTCTTTTCCACTTCCTTGCACATTTTGTAATAAATATCCGTCATCGGAAATGAGACATAGGACGAGTTGGCATTCTTTCCCGTTTGAGGAAAGATCGGCACCAGTACGAAACAGGGATCGCTTTTCTGTATCTGCTCATCCAGCCAGCATACCGGTCCCAGGCCCAGTTCCAGAGAAACGCGATGATCATCGCCCTTACTGGTGGCATCGCCGATAAAAAGGACCAGAGGATATTTCCTATAGGGATCGTAATCAGAAGGAATAAAGAGATTGTATTCGTACTTTCCATAGAAGAACTGCTCAAAACGATCGGATGCGATGTTTTCTTCCATCGAGGTTTTTACCTGCAGACCTGAAGCTATCACTTCATCATCGGCGTTTCTGATCTCTTTGACCTGGATGATATCGAGAAAGAGAAAATCACGGCTTCTGCCCACAAACCATAAGCGGTCATTACCTTTATAGGCTTTTTTCTCTTCTGCCGACGGCTGCGGATTTTCCGGTGCCGTATAGGCGTTTTTGTCTCTCAGATCCAGCACCAGCAGGATGGTGTCACTTTGATTGCAGCGTTGAAGATCATCCATACTCCTGACGCAATAAACATCAAGAACAGTCCTTCCCTCCACCTTATATGTGTCAGGAACGATCGAAGAGCCCTTTATTTCCGTATTGTATCGGATCAAAGCCTTAGTCAGCTTCTGGCCATCGTAAAATGGTTCAGAGATACATTTGCCATACAAGATCCTGTGTTTCATTTTCTACCTCCAGATCATATTCATTTAAAAATTTTACAGGCACGCTTTCATCAAATCGGTTTTGAGATCACTTCGCAGAGTCTTTCACCCGCCGCTAAAAATGTCGTAATCTCAAAGCTTTCTTCAATAGTGCTTTTTACGTATAAACCTGTTCCTTAAGAATTATGATAACTTAAAAAAATAATTTTCCCTGTATGAATTTGAGGCTTTTGACCTGATCGAACTGAAAATCAGCCTAACAGGATCGCTATGATCCAGATATAACAGATGGTCTTCGGGATCATCATCATTCCTATGGCCGGCTTTTTCCTGGCGTACAGCACCACCAGCATGTAACAGACAAAACTCACTGTCACCAAAGCCGCAAGCAGATAGCTTTTATGATACGCGACCAGAATATAGACGACGATCAGACCGATGATCACAAACGGAATATTGCGGATGATGCCCCACTTCAGATTGCTTCCCTTGAACCAGTCGTTCTGCGGAAATAGACACAAGCCGATGCGGATGAAAGTCAGCATCACAAGAATGATGAAAAGGATCGACGGAACTTTAGTCCTGGTCCTTAATTCCATGACTCTATAGAAATACACATAAAATAACGTCATCGTGATCGAAGAGACAATATTCCCCAGACCGAGATAAAAGGTTCTTTTACGGTTTTCTTCTTCATCCGCGGTTTCGCCTTTGAGATCGATGATGACGCGCGGGATCAGATGAAAGCCATCGCCTCCTCCCAAAAGTAAGGCCATAATGGCACAAAGGGAAGAAAGTGTGTTTCCTTTTGAGGAGAAAGTGAAAGCTGCATAAGCGGCAAAGCAGAGATAGAAGATACAAAACAGGCTTTCGCCGATCCGCATACCTAAAGGTTTTTGTTTCATAGTGATCGTCCGTTACAATGAAGAATATTTCTTAAGATATTTCAAATTCTTTTCTGTTTTTTCTTATTTCAGATTCAAAACAATGATCGAGGCAGTGGCCAATAAGGCACCGATGATCATATTCATATCGTAGGGTTCATGAAAGAGTACGACACCGAAGATGAACGCAAAAACCAGTTCAAAAGAAGAGATGATCGAAGCCTGCGTTACGTTAATATATTTCAAAGCCTTATTGAACAGGTAAAAAGTGCAAATGGTGCAGCAGACCGCCCATAGAAAACTGATAAGCAGGATGTCGGGTTTGAGACTGATCGCTGTGATTATCTTCAGGGGATCGGAAAAAAGACAGAGATAAATTATTGATGCTAAAGCCGCAAACAGGATCTGATAGTACATCCTGCTGAAGACATCGTAAGCCTTCATTTCGGAAATGACGATGTTGTTTACAGCGTAGAAACCGGCACAGATGACCCCGATGATAATGCCCGAAGGATCCGCTATTGAACCGGTCATGATGCCGCTGACCAAACCACAGCCTAGCAGATTCACGATCATAGCGGCAATGTTTAAAACACTTATTTTTTCTTTTTTGAAAAGACAGCTGTAGATCAGTACGAAGATCGGCATCAGATAGATCAGGACGCCGGCAACCGACATGCCCACCCTGTTGATGCACAGGGTATAGGTCGTCGCAAAACCGAAGACTCCCAATACCCCCGCCAGCATAAACATGAACAGATCCTTGCCTTTGGGCACCTGTTTCTCTTTTCGGAAAATGAAATACATCGTTTCCAACAGAAAAGCGATGATCAGACGCAATGATGTCCTTTCAAAACTGTCCAGCCCCGAATCGACCAGATAATTCACAAAAATGCCGTTACTTCCCCAGAGAAGTGCGGCAATGACGACATAGAGGATGGATAAGTTCTTTTTACCGTTCATCAAAGTTTTTTATTTAACCTTAGTTCTTTTCAGAATTAGTACCACATCCATATTTTAATACGATAAACAGCGATTTCTGGCTGTTTCGTGCCGATTTATCGCTGTTTTTAAATGTTTTATAGACAGAAACAAAGATCGGTGTTATTATATATGTGGTA
>JAFRIG010000028.1 GCA_017432895.1 Erysipelotrichaceae bacterium
CAAGTAGCGTAAAGAGTGTAAACTCAATACGGTAGCGGCTAAGTGGATAAGCCTGTAAGAATAAGGCTTCCCTTCGGGGTTGACAATAATAGCAGACTTCTTACGAAGCCCATAAGTCTTTAGCTTATGGGAGGTTCACATCTGATTCAATTCTTTCTGCAGCCGGTACATGGCTTCCAAGGCTGTTAGGATCTCTCTTTTTTCACCCCTGGCCGTCTTTTCCGCCCCCTGGGCATAGGAACCGATAGAGTCTTCCGTGTTCTCACCCCACAGGACGACGTTGTTTAAGATGGAGGCTGTATGGACTTTTCTGAGTCGGCCGACGGTATATAGGGCGGCCGTTTCAAAGTCGGAAGCCAGAACGCCTTTCTTCGACCATTTTTGTGAATCGATAGCGTCTTCATCATAGTAGAAGGATTCATGGGACAAGACGATGCCGACGTGATGTTCATAGCCGAAATCTTTAGCCGCTTCCACACAATGATTGATGAGACGGTAATCGGGAACGGCCGGATAGATCGGATCGATGTAGGCCTTGGAGGTGCCTTCATCTCTTACTGCTGCTTCACAGATCACCAGATCGCCCAGGTCTATTCCTTCCTGCAAGGCACCGGCGGAACCGATGCGCATCATCGTATCGACGCCGATGTTTTTTAATTCCTCGATGGCAATGGCAACGGAAGATCCGCCCATGCCGGTGGAGATGCCGATGACTCTCATGTTTTTGTAGGTGCCAATGATGGAACGGTATTCGCGATTGAAAGTCAGTTCTTCGACATCCTCAAGACACGAGGCTATCACATCAACTCGCTTGGGATCCCCAGGCATCAAGGCACATCTGGCAGTGACGCTTTCATCAAGCTGGATATGGGGCTGTTTCATGCGTTTTCTTCCTTGAGATACTCATCCAGAGCGGCATAAAGCTTCTTTAAAATCTCGTCTTTTTCTTCGTCTTTTAAGAAGCAGTGTCTGATCGAATTGATGTTCATCATGATCAGGTCTTCATATTCAAAACCCATCTCCTTGAGGCAATGGTCGTATTCGTCTTCCAGGTTAATCCTGGACATCGTCATATTGTCGGTATTGATCGTCACCGGCACGCCGATGGCGTAGAGGTTGTAGGCCGGATGCATCTCATAGGACTGCCTGGTCTGACAATGGACGTTGGAGGTCGGGCAGATCTCTAAGGCGATGGAATTGTCGGCACAGTAGCGGGACAGCCAGGGGTTTTCATAGACGTGGTGGCCATGGCCGATCCTGACAGCACCCATCTCGATGGCGTCTTTGACCGTCTTCCAGTCCTGAGAATCGCCGGCGTGGCAGATCAAGGGGGTACCCAGATCTTTGGCCGTTTTGAATAAAGGAGCGAACTTACTCAGAGGAACGAAACCTTCCGCTCCCGCCAGGTCCAGACACACGACGCCCTTATCCAGGTATTCGTGAGTTATCGTGGCCGTTTCCATATTGGCATCCCAGTTGAGGTCTTCGGTGCCGATACACATCATGCAGCAGATGATGCCGATTTTGATCTCGGGATTTTCCTCCAGACCCTGTCTTCTTCCTTCCAGGACCGCTTCGATGGCCTGGCGCTGCGACATGCCTTTATTGGTGTGGAGTTGTGGCGCAAATCTTATTTCGGCATAGGCGACGCCCTGTTTGGCGAGGTCTTCGATCAGTTCCTTGGTGATCCTGCTTAAGGAAGCGGGATCCTGCATCACCTGCAAAGGGGCATCGAACATCTTGAGATACTCGTTGACGCTGCCGGAGTGGGAACACTTCTCCATCCAGGCCTCATAGCCTTCTAAGCTATCCGCCGGCATTTGGGCACCCTGCTGCTGGGCAAGCTGCCAGATGGTGGCGGTCCTGAAGGAACCGTCCAGATGCAGATGAAGATCGACTTTCGGGAAACTGTATTTCATATTATTTTTTACCGTCCTTATAAGTTAATTATAACGGATGAGCGGCTGTGATAGAATTAAAGTAGTAATTTACAGAGAGGATAATCTATGAGCCGGATAAAGAAAATACCTGTCATTCTGGATGGTGATCCCGGACATGACGATGCGATAGCCTGGGTCCTGGCTTCAACGGTCGAAGATTTCGATATCAAAGCGATCACAACCGTGGCCGGTAACCAGACTTTGGAGAAGGTCACCTATAATGCCAGACGTATCGCTTCACTTTTGAAACTGGATATCGAAGTGGCCAAGGGTCGAAACCGTCCGATCTGTTCGGATCTGATCATTGCCCCCAACTTCCATGGTGAGACAGGTCTGGATGGACCCAAACTGCCTGAACCCGATCGTGAGCTTTCCAAACTTTCGGCGATCGAAATGATGGCCAAAGTATTACAGGAATCCGATGAGAAGGTGACGATCATCTCGACCGGTGCCCAGACCAATACGGCAGCTTTATTGCTGGCACATCCGGAACTGAAAGAGAAGATCGGGACGATCTCGACGATGGGTGGCGGTTTAAGAAACGGCAACTGGACGGCCGGAGCCGAATTCAATATCCTGGTCGATCCGGAAGCGGCCTATACGGTCTGCCATTCCGGCGTCGATCTGCAGATGTGCGGTCTGGATGTCACGGAACAGGCCATAGTCTATCCGGAAGACTGGGAAAGGATCAGAGCTTTGAACAATCCTGTAGCCAAGGTGGTGGCTGAATGGTTCGACTTCTTCTTCATCCACATGAAGTCCTTGGGCTGGAAGGGGTGCTGCACCCATGATCCCTGTGCGGTCATGTCTTTGATCCATCCGGAGATCTTCGATATCCGGGAATACTATGTGGATGTCGAACTTAGCGGCCACTATTGCCGGGGAGCTACGGTAGCCGATTATACCGGCCGAAGCGGCAATAAACCCAACTGCCGCTGTGTCGTCGGACTTGATAGGGAGAAATTCGTGGATGTACTGGTGGAGGCCTGTGCCAAATATGAAGGATGGGAGGTCTAGATGAAGAAGATACCTGTATGGATCGATACCGATACCGGTGTCGATGATGCCGTTGCCCTGGTGCTGGCATCAAAACTTGAAGAACTGGACATCGTCGGGGTTTCGGCGGTAGCTGGCAATACTTCTTTGGAAAACGCCTTCCGCAATGCCAGAGATGTGTTATCTCTAGTCGGCAGAGAAGATGTGAAAGTCTATGCGGGAGCCGACAGGCCTTTGTTTATCAAGCTGTTTACGGCGGAAAAGGTCCATGGTTCCAACGGCTTAGGCGGAGCCATCATCCCGTTATCCAAGGCAGAGATCGAAAAAGACAAGGCCTGGGACAGCTTATATGAAAAAGCTAAGGAATTAAAGGGCGAACTTGTCGTGTGTGCCGTAGGTCCTTTGACCAATATCGCCACGGCCATTATCAAGCATCCTGATATCGTCGATCTGATCAAGGAACTTGATATCATGGGCGGAGCTTTGATCGGGGGCAACGTGAGCCCTTGCGCCGAGTTCAATATCTACACCGATCCGCAGGCGGCCGAGACGGTCTTCAGATCGGGAATCAAAGTCAATATGTTTGGTCTGGATGTGACGGAAAAGGCCTATCTGAATGATGAAGATTGTGTACAAATAGCTTCCTATGGCAATAAAGTCTCCGATCTGTTCAGAGATTCCAACGAGTCCTATCGGGCCTATCAAAGCAAGATGAAGCGCAAAGGTCTTTGTGAACACGATTCCTGTCCGATCATGTATCTGGCTCATCCTGAATGGTTTGAAGGTCATGAGTGTGGCATTTATGTCGAGACTCAGGGTACAATTACATTTGGCAAGACCGTGAGCGATCTGTGGACCGACTATAAGTTTGAGGACCGCCATTGTAAAGCCTTCCTGGAAGTGGACAGAGAAAAATTTGTCGAAGCGATCAAGGAAGCTTACCGGTCATTCTAGAAAGAGGGCAATATGAAAACAGCTTGGGAAAAATACGATGCAAAGAAAATGAAGGAAGTAATGGCTTTTGCGGAAGACTATAAGGACTTCTTAGACAATGCCAAGACGGAAAGAGAGTCCGTCAGCAAGTCCATTGAACTGGCAAAGAAGGCCGGTTTCATGGAATTCAAGAACGTCAAGTCCTATAAGGCGGGCGACAAATTCTATTTCAACAACCGCGGCAAGTCTTTAGCCTTATTTGTAATGGGCAAAAAGCCTTTGGAAGAGGGCATGAATATCTTAGGAGCCCACATCGATTCACCGAGGATCGATGTCAAGCTCAATCCCTTATATGAAGATAACGGTCTACTGATGATCGATACCCACTACTACGGCGGTATCAAGAAGTATCAGTGGACAGCCAGACCTTTATCCATTCATGGCGTCGTCTGCAAGAAAGACGGCAAGGTCATCGAGATAAAGATCGGTGAAGCCGAAAACGATCCGATCGTGGAGATCTCCGATCTGCTTATCCATCTGGCCAAAGATCAGATGGCCAAGAACGGAGCGGAAGTCGTCACGGGTGAAGACCTCAACGCATTAGCCGGTTCCATTCCGGCCAAGGGCAAGAAGGATGATAAGGAACTGGTCAAGAAGAACTTCTTAGATATCTTAAAGAAGGAATATGACATCGAAGAGGAAGATCTGATCTCCGCGGAACTGGAGCTGGTTCCCTCAGGCAAAGCCAGGGATCTGGGCCTTGATCGCAGTATGGTCATGGGCTATGGCCATGACGACCGCATCTGCGCTTTCACTTCTTTGGCCGCTTTACTGGAATCGGATAAGCCGGAAAGGACTTCCGTGTGCATCCTGACCGACAAGGAAGAAGTAGGTTCGATCGGTGCGACCGGTGCCCAATCCTCGTTCTTCGAGAATGCAGTGGCTGAACTGCTGGCTTTGAAAGGCGACTACAACGAACTGAAACTGCGCCACAGTCTGGAAAACTCAAGGATGCTGTCATCAGATGTTTCGGCGGGCTTTGATCCCAACTATCCGCAGGTCAACGATCCTAAAAATGCCGCGTATTTCGGCAAAGGTCTTTCTTTCAACAAATATACGGGCCGCGGCGGCAAGGGCGGTTCCAACGATGCGCCGGCGGAGTTCATCGCCAAGATCAGAAAGATCATGGACGACAACGATGTGAGCTACCAGTTCACGGAACTTGGCAGAGTCGATCAGGGCGGCGGCGGTACGATCGCCTACGTTCTGGCCAACAAGAACATGGATGTCATCGATGCGGGTATTGCGGTGCAGAATATGCATGCGCCATATGAGACGGCGTCCAAAGCGGATATCTATGAGGCTTATAAGGCCTACAAGGTATTCTTAAAGGAAATGGATTGATGTTTGTGAATTATGATGGATCGATATTGTCCTATGCGGCTTCGATTAGAAGATATTTTGGTCTGTCATCATCCTATTCATCCGATCAGAAATTAAGTGAAATATTGAACAGACAAAGACCTGAGAGGGTCTTTGTCTTGTTGATAGACGGCATGGGGGCCAATCAGATAAGAAATAAGCTGCCAAAAGACGCCTTTCTTAATAAGCATCTGCTGGCAAGGACCTCGACCGTCTTTCCGGCGACGACGACAGCAGCCACGACGGCTATCCGCAACGGCAAGGCTCCCAATGAGAATGCCTGGTTAGGCTGGAGCCAGTATCTGAAAGAGATCGATGATATCATCATCCCTTTCCGTTCCATCGGCTACTACAACGACATCCGCTATGAAGAGGATATCTTTGAACATTATGTGCCGATCACCCGTACGGTCAGTGAACTCAAAAAAATCGGCATCAAAAGTCGGATCCTGTTTCCTTCTTTTATGGAAGATGGCTGCGAGGATTTCGATGAGATGTGCTTACGCCTGGCGGAATATTCCAAAGAGGATGATTACCGCTATATCTACGCCTATTGGGACAAATACGATACCTACATGCATCGCTACGGTCCTTCCAGTGCGATCTGCGATTCTTATCTGGAACATATCAACTATGAGATCGAGGAACTTTACAACAATCTGGGTGAGGGGACGATGCTGGTGGTGACGGCGGACCATGGCCAGGTGGATATCCGACGTTTCTACAATCTGTGCTATTCCCCGTTTGATAAGTTCTTCTATCGCCGGCCCTGTCTTGAACAAAGGGCGATGGCTTTTTACATCCATAAGGGTATGGAGAAGGAATTTGAAAAGCAGTTCAAAAAAGCGTTTGAAAACGATTATATCCTTTTAAGCAGGGATCAGGTCCTAAGAAGCAGACTCTTTGGCGATCACAAGAACCATCCCCGTTTTGAAGAGTTCATCGGTGATTATCTGGGTATCGCCAAATCGGATATGGTGCTGATCTATCGGGAAAGGGACGATCGCTACTACAAGGGCCAGCATGCGGGCATCTGTGATGATGAAATGATAGTGCCGGTCGTAGTCGGCATGAAATAATTAGTGTTATCATTAAAGATGTTATGAAAGAGATTACCTGTAAGAATTGCGGAGCAGTGTTCAGCGACGAACTTGACAAGTGTCCCTATTGCGGCACGATGAACAAGAAAGGCGCCTACAAGAAGTTCCGTCAGAAAGTATCAGCCTTCATCGATATGATGCTGGGACTCAAACAAGAGACCCATCGTTCGATCTCCCGGGGCATCCTGGCTGCGGTGCTTCGTTCTTTGATCATGATCGCCATCATCGTTTTGGCGGCTTATCTGTTTTCCAAAACGGTCAGAGTCAACTACTATAACGACAAGGAATATGACGAAAAGGCTCTTGAACAGATCATGTGGGTTGAAGAGAACTACGAAAAGCTCGATGAGGCTTATGAGAAAGGCGATTATCAGACGATCGAAAAGCTCTATTACCAGAATTCCGGTGCCGTCACCAAGTGGCACTACTATCCGATCTACGCTTTGAAAAGCGCCTATCAGGATATCATGGACGATAAATACTTCAATGAATACACTTTGCAGGATGTCATGTATTTCCTCTTCTATCCGGATCATTATATCGGCTACAACGGCAAGATCGGGGACTTCTATGACGAATATGAACTGCTCAAGGGTTCTTTGACGACCTGGTTAAATACCAAGGGTTATTCCGTAAGTGAGCTGGAAGAGGCCTATCGCAGCAAGTGCGACAGTTACGGTTATGTAGTGGCTTCTGATCTGAAGGAACTTCTAAAGGAGGGTGGCAATGGTTAACTGCAAGAAATGCGGAGCTCCTTTATCTTTGGAACAGGCCGTCTGTCCTTATTGCGGTACGCCCAATCCGGAAGCTCAGGAACATCTTGAGAAGCTGAAACAGCTGGACAAGGACTTCAACAAGGCCAAGAAGGAAGTCAAGGAAGAAGTAAGACAAAGCAAGCGGGGCTACAACGTCCTGGTCGTGCTGGTGATGCTGCTGCTGGCCAATCTTTTGCTGATACCCTTCCATGGGGCCAGCTATGAGATCTCCGAAAGGATCATCGCTTCAAAGATGTCCAAGCACGATGTCAAAGCGACTTTGGATGAACTGCTGGCAAAAGGCGAATATATCGAGATGTCCATCTTTATCGACCGATTCTATCTGCCTTACAGCGAGTATGGCGAATATAACCGACTGGCTTATCTGGCAAGCGACTATGATAAGGTGATCGAAAACGTGACCCTGTATCAGTATGCTGACGATCCTTATTCCGACCCGCTTGTCAGAGCTTGCCAGTATATCAAGGAATTTTCCGATGAATACGCCAGATATCTGAAATGGGATGTCAGTGAGGAATTTCTGCCTCATTACAAGAAACTGTATACTGAGTTCAGCAATTATCTCAAGACCTATCTGAAGCTGACCGACGAAGATATCGCTTCCCTAAGCGATCTCAATGATTCCCAGATCCTGGTGCTGGTAGACAGGAGGCTCAACGATGAAGAGTAAGTGGATAAGTCTGGCCAAGGTATTGATCATCATCAGTATCATCGTGCTGTTTTTAAACGCCCTGGCTTTCTTTACCGGGATCAGAAGGGATGTCTTATATTATTCCCGCAGCTACGGTCTTAGCGTCCTGGATGAGTACTTCGATGAAGGAAACTACCAGCAGATCTATGATCACGCCATCGGCAACAAGTACGCCGACGATGAGCTGAGTGTCGATGTTTCCCAATATGAGGCCTTCGGCCGCTACTACCACGCCTATACGCAAGCCAGGATAAATGAGGACAATGAAGAGTATCTCAAACAGATGCAGATCGAAAAGGAAAAGATCACCTGGAAGAAGATACTCAATGTCATCGAAGAACTGGAAAAAGAATTCTGATAGCACAAAAAAACGGTTAATAAGCTGTATTCACAGTTTATCAGCCGTTTTTCTTTACAGTTTGACATAGGCTACGGCGCAGGCGTTAGGTCCGATGTGGGCACCTACAGTGGCTCCGACCGGAATGATCTGTTCCTCTTTGATGTCGTAACCTTTTTCTTTCAGCTTGTCAGCCAGTTTATAGGCGTTGGTCTTGTCGTAGGTATACATGACATAGATCGGATAATCCATATCCGGTACTTCGCTGTCGAAACGGTCAACGATGTATTTGATGGCTTTGTTTAAGCCGATGTGTTTGGAGACGATCTCGGCTTTGCCTTCAGAGTCATAAGCACAGTGCATGATCGGTTTGATATGACCAAGCTGGGCGATATAGAAGGCGGTATTGGAAAGTCTGCCGTTTTTATAGAGGTATTCCAGGGTATCCATGGCTGTATAGATGACGGTCTTTTCTTTTAAACTCTCCATCTTGGCGGCAATGGTCTTGCCGTCACATCCTTCATCGCGCATTTCGACGGCTTTTTCCACCAGCAGGCGCTGACCGCCCGTGCAGGTCAAAGTGTCGATAACATAGATGCCGTCATAGTCCACCACATTTTTGACCGACATGGCCGTCTGATAGTCGCCGGAAAGACCGGTAGACAAAGGCAGATAAACGACTTCATCGCCGTTTTCCTTGGCTTTGGTAAAAAGATCTTCGAATAAAGCCGGGGCAGGCTGGGAAGTTTTAGGGAAATTGGGATCGGTCTTGAGTCGTTCAAAGAACTGTTCCTTGGAGATCGAGATGTTTTCCAGATAGTTGTCTTCACCGAAACTGACCGACATCGGCAAGTAGGTGACATTCATTTTTTCCAGTTCATACATTTCGAAATCAGCAGCCGAATCTGTAGCAATTATGACCATAAAGATACCTCCACGACAACATTTTACTCTATTTGGAAAAATAAATGTAAAATGATACAATCTATCATTAGTGAGGTATATGATTTATGAACGAAACGATAATCAAGACGATAGCCGATGAGCTGAAGATCTCACGCAAACAGGTCGAAACGGTCTTGGAAATGCTGGAAGGGGGAGACACCGTTCCTTTTATCGCCCGTTACCGCAAGGAAGCGACGGGAGCTTTGGATGAAGAAAAGATCCTCTTTATCGAGAAACAATATAAATATCAACTCAGTCTGGCCGAAAGAAAGGAAAGTGTCATCAATCTGATCGAAGTCCAAGGCAAGATGACTGACGAACTTAGAGCCCAGATCATGGCTTGCGAGAAGCTTTCTCAGGTCGAAGATCTCTACAAGCCTTACAAGCAGAAAAAGAAAACCAGGGCCGGTGTGGCCATCAAGAATGGTCTGGAACCTTTGAGCATCTATCTGCTTTCTTTGCCCGAACATGGCAAGCTGGAAGAAGAAGCGGCCAAATATCTCAACGAGAATGTCAAGAGTGTCGAAGAGGCCATCCAGGGTGCCAAGGACATCGTGGCGGAGAACGTTTCGGATAACGCCAAGCTGCGCTGGAAGTTCAAGGATCTGATCGTCAAGGCCGGAGCTATTAAAACCACATTAAAGAAGGATGCAGTCGATGAGAAGAAGGTCTATGAGATGTACTATGACTATTCAGAGAAGATCGCCAATATGGCCGATCATCGCGTCATGGCGATCGACAGAGCCGAAAAGGAAAAGGTCATCAGCGTATCGATGACCTACGATCTTGACCACATCAAGGATCTGGCTCATCAGGAATACATCAAAGATAAGCATTCCGATCTGGAAGGCGTGGTGATCGAAGCGATCGACGATGGTATCGACAGACTGCTGATGCCTTCGATCGAAAACGAGATCAGAAGCGATCTTTCCGAGAAGGCCCACAACTCTTCGATCGAAGTCTTCTCTTTGAACCTGGAAAAACTGCTTTCCCAGGCTCCTTTGAAGGGCAGAGTGGTATTAGGTTTCGACCCGGGCTACTATAATGGCTGCAAGCTGGCGGTATTGGATGAGACCGGTAAGATGCTTTGTGTGGACAAGGTCTATCCGTTCCGCAAGGATGGCGACATCCCCAAGGCCAAGGCGAAACTGCTCAGTCTGATCAGAAAATACGATGTCAAGATCGTCGCCATCGGCAACGGTACCGCTTCTAGAGAATCGGAAAAACTGGTGGCGGAACTGATCAACGAAAATAAACTGGACGTTTCCTATGCGATCGTTTCGGAAGCCGGTGCTTCCGTCTGGTCGGCGCAGGAAGAAGCCAGGGCGGAGTTCCCGGATCTGCAGGTCGAAGAAAGATCGGCCGTCTCCATCGGAAGACGTCTGCTGGATCCGCTGGCGGAACTGATCAGGATCGATCCCAAATCGATCGGCGTCGGCCAATACCAGCACGATCTGCCGGAAAAAGCCCTCAATGAAAGACTTGACGAGGCGATCATGAAGGTCGTCAACCGCGTCGGTGCCGATGCCAATACGGCTTCCAAGGAACTGCTGGAACACATCTCCGGTCTCAATAAGGGCATTGCCGCCGAGATCGTCAATTACCGCAATGAGAACGGAAGGTTCACCAACCGCAAGCAGTTACTTAAGGTCAAGAAGCTTGGGGCCAAAGCCTTTGAACAGTGTGCCGGTTTCTTGCGTATCATCGATGGCGATGAACCACTGGATGCGACCAATATCCATCCGGAATCCTATGAACCGGCCCGCAAGGTCATGGAAGTATCCGGTATCTCCAGACTCGGCGATCCCGATATCGTCTTCAACGACGACAAGATCAAGGAGCTGGGCATCGATGAGTATACACTCAATGACATCAAAGACTGCATCAAGGCTCCTTTGCGCGATTACCGCGAACAGTTCGATGGAGCGATACTCAAGTCCAATGTCCTGGAACTCAAGGATCTCAAGAAGGGTGATGAGCTTTCCGGCACAGTGCGAAACGTCGTCGACTTCGGAGCTTTCGTGGATATCGGCTTGCATGATGACGGCTTGGTCCACATCTCACGCATGTCGATGAACAGGATCAATCACCCCAGTGAGGTCGTTTCGGTCGCCGATATCGTCAAAGTCTATGTCTACGATGTCGATGAAGTCAAACAGCGTGTACAGCTCTCTTTATTGCCATTAGATCAGCTGGCAAAACGCGATGCCGACAAGAAGGAATTCAAGTCCCGCAAGAAGGCCTACAACCGTCCTTATCGCAAGGAAAAGGAAGTGAAAAAGGAAGAACCGGTCTCCGAAGAAGAGGCTATGAAGCGTCTATTGGAACGCTTTGGTTCCAAATATCAGAAATAAGTCATCGCAAGATGACTGTTTCATACTCTAAATAATGACAGGTCTATAATAAGGTTAGTGATAGCTAACTAATGGAGGTTATATGGCCAGAAAAGATGAGATAAAAAGTGCTTATAAGGATTTGGGCAATGCCCATAGTTTTTATGACGGGATGATGACGGCTACTACGGCCCTGGGACGTCTGGTGGTCAAAACCGTCTGGGGCATGGAAAAGGAAGATGTACTGGAATATCAGGCCAGGGCTTTTGAAGCCATACCGGCTGATTTTGCGGGAAAGATCCTGGAAGTTCCGGTGGGTACCGGAGTCCTATCGATGCCGGTCTTCAAGACTTTGCCTGAAGCTGAGATCACCTGTCTTGATTATTCGCCAAAGATGATGGAAGCCGCCCAAAACAGGGCCAAAGAGATGGAGATCGATAATATAACCTTTGTCCAAGGTGATGTCGGCGATCTGAAATTTGAAGATGAAAGTTTTGACATCGTCTTATCTCTCAATGGTTTTCATGCCTTTCCGGACAAGGAAGCCGCGTATAATGAGACTTATCGGGTCCTTAAAAAAGGTGGAATCTTCACCGGCTGTTTCTATGTGGAAGGCTGCAACGGAAAAACCGACAGCTGGATCAGCCGTGTCTATGTCCGCAAAGGTTTTTTCACCAGACCGTTTGAAACACTTGAAAGCCTGCAAAAGCGTCTTGAAAAGATGTACAGTCAGGTCGAAGTTTCCCATGTCGAATCCATCGCCTGTTTCAGGTGTATAAAATAGAAAATCACAGACAAAGAATACTCCTTTTGTTAGATTGTTTGTTTGCTATTTCCTTAAGGGCTTAGAATAAAAGTGGCTTAGTGATCCTAAAAGGAGGCCCAATGTACACAAAATATATACCCGATGGTTTCTGGAACAGTCATGGCCAAGGCCTTTACCCCAGCCATGAGGCGATCTGCGTCATCAACCCTTATCCGGAGAAGATCGAAATAAAACTGACTCTATATTTCGAAGACAGGGATAAAATGGATGGTTTCAGTGTATCTGTGGAAGCGGAAAGGACACTGCATATCCGCATGGATAAGCTTTTGAATGACAAAGGCGAGGCGATACCTCAGGATACGCCATATGCCATCAAAGTCGAATGTGAAAAACAGATTCCGATCCAGTATTCAAGGATGGATACTTCTCAAGCGATGGGTCTATGTACGACGATAATCTAAATTAAACAAGTCCCTTTAAGAGGACTTGTTTTCATGATGATTTTTTATATAGATGATAGGCTATGATTCGATTGCGTGGATAGCTTCTTTGATCCAGCTCCAATCAGGCATCAACTCACCTGTGAGAGCATCTGCCGAGGCACCGGAGAGATAACACTTTCTTCCTTCAGAGAAGAGGAAGTAGGGACCATATTCATCTTCAAAGAGATATTCTTCGGGAATGGAAAAGGAATACAGATAACCGGAGAAACCGTTGTATTCTACATCCTGATAGGTACATTTTTCATCACTGTTCATAGCGATCATATGAGCCTGGCCATCTTCAATGATCCATTGGTTATGACCGGTGATCCTGTCATCAAAATGTTCTCCATCACGTGCTTCCTGCAGGATCTCCTGGATGGTTTCCTCATCATATTCCTTGATGTATTCGGCGTAGATCTCATCCAGCTGTTCTTGCGTATAATCGTATTTGATCAGATAGGAGATATCAAGGGCCGTATCTTCCGCAAAATAGTAGCCGTTAAGACAATATAGGATCAGCTGATATTCTCCATCTTCGTTGACTTTATTTTCATAACTGAAGTATTTGGGCAGATCCTCTTTACGTAACGGGGTCTTTTCCAGATACTCACTCAGCTGTCCGTAATTTTCAATGACACTGCTTTCATATTTGCCTTTTCCGGTGTTTTCTTCATACAGCAGCTGCTTAGGATCGATGTTGCCATACAAGACGGAGGCAAAAGCACGGAAAGCTTCATCGCCATTATCAGGCATCTTTTCGGAACTGACACGATAGAACTGATCTTTGTTTACGAAGCGACAGACATATAAGGCTCCGGTGATCGGATAAGCATCCTCTCTATCGTTCCAGCCTTCCATTTCATACTTTTCAATGACCTGCAGGACATCGTCATATACGCTTATTGGGACCAGATAGCCGCCGACCTTTTCGGCAGGGGTACCGCCGTTTTCCCAGTGCTCAATAAGCAGTTGCGTATCAGAGTAGGTGTATAGTACGACTTCCTCATAGGGCATTTCCATCGGCGTACCTACTACGCGCTCATAATAATCCGCAAGCAGGACTTTTTCCTTGGTTTCACTTATTATATAATCCACCTCGATCTCCTTTTCCGGCATCGTAAAGCTGTATAAAAGCTCATCATCTTCAGCGTGTTCCAGCTGTACGCCATCGATCAGCAGGGTAAAACCGGAAGCATATTCATCTGCTACACGCAGATTTACGATCTCGCCTGCCTTGGCGTTTTCAGGAGCCTGGGTAAAGACCGAAACATCATTTGCGTAACGGATGTCAAAAGATTTGGATACCGAACAGCCTCCAAGCGTCATAAGCAAGCACAAATAGATAAGTATTATTTTGTGTTTCATAAATCATCTTTAGTATAACATAACGCTGAATTGACTTTTATGGCCGTAAATAAATTCTGATTTGATTATAAATTTCGGTGAAAGCACTTTTTATGCCGTTCACCGAAAAATATAATCAAAATATCGTTGACTGGAGAGGCTTTTTCAATTATAATTTTCGGTGAACAAGGTTTTTATATCATTCACCGAAAATTATAGTGAGGTTATTATGGTCATTGGCAGAGAAAAGGAACAGAATAAACTTGAAGAATTATACAAAAGCGATAAAGCGGAATTCGTTGCCCTATATGGGAGAAGAAGAGTCGGAAAGACTTATCTGATCGATGAGACTTTTTCAAACAGGATCACATTCAGACATGCCGGTCTGTCTCCGATCGGGACCGATAATGACAAAGACGCTCCGAAAAAACTCATGAAGGATCAGCTGGAGCATTTCTACCAATCACTTCTTATGCAGGGAGCCGGTTTAAATAAGGCTCCGGCATCCTGGCTGGAGGCGTTCTACATGCTGGAACAGTTTTTGATGGAGAAAGAAGCCGAGAATGAAAGACTGCTGATATTCCTTGATGAGATCCAATGGATGGATACTCCTAAAGCCGGCTTTGTGACCGGTTTAGAAGCGTTTTGGAATAACTGGGCGTGTTACAGGCACAATGTGATGCTTATTGTTTGCGGAAGTTCAACTTCGTGGGTCCTTGATAAGCTGATTAATAATCACGGCGGTCTTTATGGAAGGCTCACATATGAGATCGAACTTCAGCCCTTTAGTCTGGGAGAATGTGAACGGTTCTTTTTGTCGAAAGGTTTTTCGTTATCAAGATACGATATCACTCAGGCTTATATGGCGGTCGGAGGGATCCCGTATTATTTAAACTTCTTTGAAAAAACACTGAGTGTACATCAGAATATCCAGGCGATCTTCTTCGATAAAGGTGCTCCTTTAAAAAACGAATTCGATCGTTTGTTTTCGTCTCTTTTCACTAATCCCGAAACAATGAAGGCGATAATCGTTGCGTTGAATTCAAAAAACAGAGGTTTAACGAGAAACGAACTGCTAAATATAACCGGAATTACAGACAGCGGTCAATTAAGCAAACAGCTAAAAGCGCTTGAATCTGGAGCATTCATTTTCAAATACTATTCTTTCGGAAACGGCAAAAGAGAAGGTTTCTATAAGATCTCGGATCCGTTTTGTATTTTCTGCTTAAGATTTGTTGAGGACAGTTCTTCCAGGAAGAAAAATGAATGGATCAATGCGGCAGGCACACAATCCGTAATTTCATGGAACGGTCTGGCTTTTGAAAACATATGTTTTAATCATATCAAACAGATAAAATATGCCCTTGGGATCAGCGGAGTCAGTACGAATGAATCGCTATGGTCAAAGAAGGGAAGTGAAGACAGCGAAGGTGCACAGATCGATCTGATCATCGAACGCAAAGATAACGTGATCAACATGTGTGAGATCAAGTTCTATAATGATGAGTTCGTTGCCGACAAGGAGTGCCATTTTTCGCTTGTAAGAAGAGAAAAACTGCTTAGAGAAATCATTCCGAAGAGAGCATCGATACACAACACGCTGATCACTACCTTTGGGTTGAAGAAGATGGAATACTTTAGTGATTTCATCAGTACGGTTACACTTGACGATCTGTTTCGTGTGATCTGAATTATATGCGATTTTAGAAGTCACACGCTTTTGTCTGAAAAGAAAATGATTGATTCGATTCCGGCTAAATTCTATGACAGCATCCTGTATGAAACAATCATACAGATGATCGATTATCTCTGTAACTGTATCTATGATCTTTCTGACAATAACATATAAAACCATATTGAGTAATAAGCTGTTCTTACAGTTCTGTAAGGTTTCATTACGGCAATTTGTTTTAAATATACGCTATGTTCATGAAATAAGTTGATTTTGTCCAAATAAGCGGACAATATAGTTTTTTGAAATGAAATATCATGATGCCAGAGAGGTGTTATCTATGATCAGTAAAGACTTTCTGGAATCGTTGTCACCTGTAGAGATACAG
>JAFRIG010000029.1 GCA_017432895.1 Erysipelotrichaceae bacterium
AGAAAATCATCTTTTCGATGTTTGATATCAGTGAAACAAAGATCAAAAAGCTCGCACAGGAACTATGCGAGCAGTACAGCAGCAAACAGAAAGAACAGCAATAATCAGTGACTTTTAGTCACAAAGGGGAAAAAGTTAAGAATAGAAAGTATAAAGATCGCTAAATAAGGAATTTGATCTATAATTAAGTTATGAATATTCAGGAATCCGCTGAAATGTACCTTGAGTCGATTCATGTATTGTCTCAGGAAAAAGAAAATGTCCGTTCCATCGACGTCTGTCACAAGATGGGCTTTTCCAAGCCTTCCGTCTCAAGAGCCATGAAGAATCTCAAGGCCGAGGATTATATCGACATCGATGAAAACGGCTATATCACTTTAAAAGAAAAAGGTCTGGCGATCGCGGAGAAGATCTACGAGCGTCACAGACTATTGACGGCATATTTTGTCAGTATCGGGGTGTCCGATCAGACGGCTGAAGATGATGCCTGTCGGATCGAACATGTCATTTCCGACGAGACTTTCAACAGGATCAAGGAACAGATAAGCCATCGCTGAGCGATGGCTTTACTTTACGATGACTGATCCGCCGATGAATTCCCTTAAGATGGAATTATTCGGAATGATATATTCATCATAGATCGGATCGAAGTATTTGAGAAATGACAGCATCCTTTGGGCTTCGCCATATTCCGGTTCTTCACGCTTTATCCGTTTCAACAGCGGTTCGGCGTATTTTTTTAAGACGGCATACTCATAGATACAGTTGGAATTGAAGAAGACATCCGCTTCCGAGTTATAGGGGAAGATGTTGGCGTCTTCCGAACTTCTGACCTTCGGCCACATCGAGATCGTGCGTTGAGCTTCGGAGCTGCGGAACTTGTAGTCTCTGACCAGTCTTCTGAGCATTCTGGCATCGGTCGTGGAGATGCGGTTGTGGTGGTCGATCGAGATCGGCGTAAAAGGCGAGATGTAGATCTTGAACTTGTCCTTGGCATCGATGTTGGCCGTGAGTTCGTTGTTCATAGCGTGGATACCTTCGATGACGATCAGCTGATTCTTGTCGAGTTTGGTGATCCTTTCACCATAGACTTTACCGGGAATCGAGAAGTCGTAACGCGGGATGTCGACTTCCTTGCCTTCCAGCAGTTCCAGGATCTGTTTCATGAACAGGTCTTTGTCGATGGCTTTGATGCTTTCCAGGTCGGGTTCGCCGTTTTCATCATAGATTCTTTCGTGCAGTTCCTTGTAGTAGTCGTCCGTACCCATATAGAGGGTCTTGAAGCCATTGACGTGGAGTTGCACACAAAGACGTTTGGCGAAAGTGGTCTTGCCCGAAGAGCTTGGTCCACAGATCAGGACGACGCGGGCCTTTTTTTCTTTGATCATGTCGGCGATGTCGCTGATCCTTTTTTCGTGCAGAGCTTCCTGCATCAGGACCATTTCGGCCACATCGTCGTAAAGGATCCGCTCGTTGAGGTCGCAAACGAAGTTGACGTTCATTAGCTGACCCCATTTGGTGGCTTCCGAGAAAGCGTTGTAGAGCATCTCCTGTTCCTCATAGGGAGCGATCGTAGCCGGATCAGCCGGATGAGGATAGCGCAGGATCAGTCCGTTCTTGTACATGTCGATGTCGAAGATCTTTATGTAGCCAGTCGAGGGGACCAGGAGGTTGTAGAATATCTGCATCTCATCGTCCAGTGAATAGACTTCGATGTCGTCGATGTTGGTGATGGATTCCAGCAGTTTGGATGCTTCCTGCAGTTTCTGTTTGCGGGTCAAGATCCTGGCACCTTCCTTGGTGAGGTGTTCCTTGACGATCGGCATATCGGCCTCGACGATCTCTTGCATTCTTTCCTTGGTCTTTTGGACATCTTCCGCCGTGAACTTATGGCTGGAGGTGATGAAAAGACCTTTGTTGAGGGAGTTGTTGACGGTCACCAGGACCTTGTTGCCGAAGAGGTCGTGGACGGCTTTGATAAAGATCAGGATCAGTGAATCCTGATAGACCAGCCAGGCCTCCTGATTGCGCATATCCAGGAATTCGATCTGACAGTCATGTTCCGTGATGTGTGTCAAAGCCCGATAGGCGTTGTCCAGTTTGGCGACATAGACCGGATATGGCAGTTCATCCTTGACCTGGTCGAGGATATCTTCGATCCTGACCGCATCTTCAAAAGATACGACCCGCTCTTTCAGATTGAGTATTTTCGCATTGTGTTTCATGATGTTACCTTCTTACGGTTTAATTATATGATCCTTACAGGAATTTATCGAGCTCCTGATCGACGATGGCTTTGCGTTTGAATTTGGGATCTCTGATCAGTTTGCCCTGGGCCATAACCATGGAGACTTCTCTTAAGGTCTTAAGGTCTTTCAAAGGATCCTGTTTTGTCACGATCAGATCAGCGGACTTGCCTTTGGCGATCGTCCCGGTCACATCTTCCAGACCGGCCAGTCTGGCGTTGATGCAGGTGGCGGTGTGTAAAGCAAACTTATTGGAGACACCGACGTATTTGGTGAAGTAGACCAGTTCCCGCCAGAAGTCGTATTGCGAGACCCACGGACAGCCGACATCGTTGCCTAAGGCTACCGGGATGCCATTCTCCAAGGCTTTCTTAGAGCATTCGATGATGCCTTCAAAGACGACGTTGCCGTTGTACTGTTCGACTTCCGAAGCATTGGAGATGCTGCGGTCGAATAAGGCATAAGGAAGAGCCGGCGACAAAGTTGTCGTCAGGAAGGCCTTTCTCTTTTTGAAGAGCTCTATGGTTTCATCATCGGGCAAAGCACCGTGTTCGATCGAATCTACGCCGTTTGCTAGGGCCGCTTTGACTCCTTCGGGGGATTCAACGTGGGCGGCCACGATATAGCCTTTTTCATGGGCGTAGTCGCAGGCAGCTTTGATCATCTCTTCAGACATCTTGAGTTCGCCCGGAGCACCCTTGACTTTGGCATCCATGACACCACCTGTGATCATCAGTTTGACCAGGTCGGCTTTCTTTTCTTTGAGGTGGTCGATCTGAGCTATGGCTTCTTCGATACTGTTGGCGGTGATGGCGACCGAACCGGCCATGTGACCATGGGGTACGGAGATGCCTTCGTTGGCAGCCAGGATACGGGGTCCGATAAACTTGCCGGCCTTGATCTCATCTCTGACCTGGGAATCAAGATCTTTAAGTCCACCGACCGTTCTGATCGTCGTGACGCCGCTGAGCACTTCCAGCTTGGCATAGGACTTGACCAGGTAGTGAGCGATCTTGGGTCCAATAGGATTGGAGAAGATGAGGTTGACCAGTTTGGTGTTGTCCCGCTGTTTCTTCTGGGGCTTTCCATTGCCGGCCAGGTGGACGTGCATATTGATCAGGCCGGGCATAATGTATGATCCATTCAGGTCGATCACTTCGTAGCCTTGAAAGTCCTGATCGTCGTCGACGATGTCTTCGATGATATCGCCGTTAACTTTGATGGCTTTGCCTGACAGCGGTTCCATGTCCGCTGTGCCATCGAGGATATATCCGTTTTTAAATACGTATTTCATGTTTATTTCTCCCTGATATGTTTTCCGCTGATGTGTTCGATCTTCATCGCCATAAGCGATGTCCCGGCAAGAGAGCGATCGATCTCTTTCTGAATATATTGATCGTCTTTGGTGAATTTATAGGATAAGGCCCGGCTTTTTGCGGCTATTATCTTTTCATCTTCGATCATTTCAAGCTGTCCGAAGACGATCACGCTGTTGAAATGTAAAAACCACTCTTCGGGATCCTTCTCGCCTTGATCGATGACGCAATAAGAAGCTTTGGGGCATCTTCTGGCGGCATCGATCCTGTGGCCACTTTTGCCGCCGTGGAAATACAGTTTCTCGTCTTCCGGATCATAATAATGATTTATCGGCACGCCATAAGGATAGCCATCATCCCCCAGAAGTGACAGTACCCCTCTTTTTTCTTCCTGCAGGATCTCCAGGCACTTCTCAATGGATAGTTCCTGTTTCTTTCTGACTATTTCTCTAAACATTTTTTCTCCTAGAAGGCACTGTCGTCGATCTTGTCGAGCTCTTCTTTCATGCGGGCTGAAACCTCTTTGAGACAGCCTTCTTCGAAAGGTACTTTGAGATGAGCGTCTCTGACGATCTGCGTGAAGGTCTTGGTTCCGCCTAACGAGCAGATATGGACATAGTCTTTCCAGGCGTCTTCGTCCTTGTTGAGCATTCTGACGTAGAACTGCAAGGCGCAGACCTGAGCCAGGGTGTAATCGATATAGTAGAACGGCGACTGGAAGATGTGACCCTGACGATAGAAGTAGCCGCCTCTTTCTAAGAGATCGAATCCTTCATAATCGATGTCGGGTTTGTATATCTTTTCTAATCTTCTGAAACATTCCTTTCTTTCGGCCGGGGTCATTTCCGGATGGTTGTAGACTTCGTGCTGGAAGTGGTCGACCAGACAGCCGTAAGGCAGGAATTTGAGCGAGTCGGAGATGTGGAAGTAGTGGTATTTTTCCGCTTCGTCTCCGAAGAACAGATGGCTCCAGGGGTGGGCGAAGAATTCCATCGACATCGAATCGATCTCAGCGGATTCCATCGTCGGGAAGGAGAGATCGGGGATCTTCACATTCTTGAAGGTGCAATAGGCCTGGAAGGCGTGGCCAGCTTCGTGAGTCAATACGTCGACGTCGCCTGATGTGCCATTGGCGTTGGCGAAGATGAAAGGAACCTTGTAGTCGTAGATGCCGGTGCAATAACCGCCCATCTCCTTATTGGGTCTGGTCGGCAAGTCGAAGAGTTCCTGATCGACCATCATCTTGAAGAATTCACCGGTCTCTTTGGACATTTCGGTGTACATCTTGAGAGCGGCTTGTGTCAGTTCATCGATGCTGCCGTGCGGTTTGGGGTTGCCGGTCTTGAAGTTGTAGCTGATATCATAGTTCATCAGCTTGTCTACACCGATGCGTTTGGCCTGTCTTTCTCTGAGTTCGACGGTAAGCGGTACGATATCTTCGATGACCTGGTCGCGGTACTTCTTGACCATATCCTGATCATAGTCGAAGCGGCTCATCCTGATATAGCCTAAGGGCGTGAAATTCTCATAGCCCAGCTTTTTGGCCATGCGGTCTCTGACTTTGACAAGTTTATCGTAGATATCATCGAATTTTTCCTCGTTGTCTTCAAAGAACTTCATATAGGCGAGAGTCGCTCTTCTTCTGATCTCCCGGTCGTCGTCATTCATCAGCGGCGCAATCGAGGCCAGGTTGTAGACTTCGCCATCGAATTCGATCTTTGCGGAAGATTTGAGTTTGCCATACTCCGTGGCCAGACGATTCTCTTCCTGCAGGTCTTCAATGATGACCTCCGAGAAGGACTTCAAGGTGTTCTCCAGACCCAGGTAGTAGGGTTCGGGGATATCGGTCCGGCTTCTGAAGGGGCTTTCCAGCATGGTTTTGGCCAATTGTACTTCGTATACCTGCAATAGGGGCATCGTATTGTCCCAGTACTCGTTTTCCTTGTCATAGAATTCATCGGCTGTATCGATGGTGTGTCTGATGGAGCAGAGGGTGCTCATTGAATGGATGTGCCCTCTGAAAATGTTGATCTCATCGAAGACTTTCATGAAGCTTTCAGGATCTTGAGCTGCCTGCAGTCTGGTCAGCAGCTTTTCATATTCGGTTTTCAGGTCTTCATAGTTCAGACGTTCATACTTGAATTCACTAAATTTCATTTCTTTCTCCTTGATGAGCCGTTCATAGACGACTTCCGCAATATATAATCCTACGCTTCCCACCGTGAAGATCGAGGATCCCAGGGGGAATTTTTCTTTATTGGTCTTTCCTTCTTTGACGATGTTCGTCTTAATGGCCGGGGTGTCTACGAAGACGACTTCGATCTTGTGCCAGTACTTTTCTTTTCTGACCAGATTCCTGAAGGCCTTGGCCAGAGGATCGTTTCGGGTCTTGTCCAGGGTGGTCAGGGTGATGTTTTCCGGTTTCAGTCTTCGTGCCGAGCCCAGCGAGGAGATGACCGGTATCCCTTTTTCATGACACATTTTGACTAACAGGAATTTGGCGCTTAGCGTGTCGATACAATCGAGCACGTAGTCGTAGTCCTTGTCTAAGGCGAAATTCTCGTCGATGAAGGTTTGAATCGTGTCGATATGGCAGTCACTGATCGCTTCGAGTCTGTTTTTAAGGACTTCGACTTTGTCTTGGCCGATATTGTCTTTGGTGGTCATCAGCTGCCGGTTGAGGTTGGATGCTTCGACTTTGTCGTAGTCCAGCAGCGTGATGTAACCTACGCCTGAACGGCACAGGGCTTCCGCCGCAAAAGAACCGACCCCGCCGACGCCGCAGATCAGAACTTTCTTCTTTCCGACTCTGTCTAAGGCGTCCTTTCCTATCAGATATTCCATTCTGCTTAAGTCAACCATTTTTTCACCTCTTCCATCGCCTGGGCGGTGTCATCGAACCATTTTACATCCAGCTGGTTGTTGAAGAAGGTGTACTGCCGCTTGGCGAAATGCCGCGAGTTCTTTTTGACTTCTTCGACACACTCTTCAAGGCTCTTTTCATTTTCAAAATAAGCTTTGAACTCCTTGTAGCCGATGCCTTGCATCGCCTGTCTGGAGAAATCGATGCCCTGATCCAAAAGACCCTGTATCTCCTGCAGCAGGCCGTCTGCCATCATCCGATCCACTCTTTCCTCTATCCTTTGAAACAGGATCTTTCTTTCGACGGTCAGGCCGATGATCTCACAGTCGTAGATCGGTTTGTGTTCCTGTTGAGCTTTGATCTGGGAGATGCCTTTCTGATGTTTTTCGTAGATGTTCAAGGCTCTGACGAGTCTTTTGCGATTGTTGATGTGGATCTTTTCCAATGCTGCGGAATCCTTTTCTTTTAACAGGTCGTAAAGCTGCTGATTGCTGAGATCTACATATTGTTCGTCTTCCCTGTCTTCCTCGAAAAACACGTAGTCATAGAGACAGGCTTTGATATAAAGACCGGTACCGCCGACGATGATCGGCAGTTTGCCTTTTGCGCTTATTTCGGCGATCTTGCGACGGGCGAGGTCCTGGAATTCTTTGACGCTGTAGTTCTCATCGGGATCCTTGATATCGATCAGATGGTGTCTGATGCTTTGCAGCTCTTCTGTACTTGGCTTGGCCGAGCCAATATCAAGACCGCGGTAGATCTGTATCGAATCCCCGGAGATGATCTCGCCATTGAAGGCCTTGGCACATTCGATGCCAAAGGCGGTCTTGCCTACGGCCGTAGGTCCGATGATCGCCAGGACTTTCTTTCTTTTTGAGCCGGCTTTTTTCTGGAAGGCTTCTCTGGGTGTTCCGTCATCAACGATGATGACACCGCATCTTGTGAAGCCGTTTTTCCGTATCAGGTGCAGCATCGGCTTATTGTCTTTGTGGGTATCGATGCGGATGTCGACGCCAAAACTTTCCGCAAAGCTGAGCACATAGTCGAAGATCCCTCTGACGCTGCCATCGGAAGCGATGCGGTGTATCGTGCCATATGGTTCATCGTCCAGCCATTCGCCATCGATATCCAGATAAGTCGGTTCGATACCGATGATAAAGGCGAAGGTTGCGATTATTTTTCCGTCATTGACGACGACATAAGAGTTGCCGTTATCGATGTCTTTTCTGACGAGATCCAGGGATGGTCGATTGTCTTTCCATTGGCTGTAGTTGCCATCCAGCGCCATCTGTTTGCGGGCAAAGGAAAAGATCTCTGATAGTCTTTCGATATCTTCATATCTCGTCTTTGCGATCTCCAGCATATAAATAATTATACTTGATATAAAAAGAAAAGGAGTTATAACTCCTTAGTAGCCTGATGCGTAATTGAAGATGTCGACGTTCTGAGGAATATCCACATCGATCTGATAGCTTACGATCCTCTCCACTTTTTCGTCGAGCACTTTTTCGACTTTGGCGATACTGCCGTTGAACAGCGAATAGTTGTTATAGTTGCCATCCAGGACATAGCCGTTGCCGTTGGCTCCGAAGTAGGAAGCGGCGTATTCGTCGTCGATGACGAATTCGATCACGCTGCCGTCCAGCGTATGGTAGCAGCCGGTGTAGTCGGTATCTTCGTCGGCCTTCTCTTCGCCCTTGACTAACGGAAGGACGATACCCGAATCCAGGGTGAAGTAGTAGCGATCACCGATCTCGCCATAGTAGGATCCTAAGGCGACAGCGATGAAACCGTCTTTGTCATAAAGAAAACCGGTCGTCTTGTCGACGGTGCACTCGTAACGCAAAAACTGATACTGTCTCGAGGAGACGACAGTCGTCATGCGATAATCCATGTAGGTCTTGGCTGTATTTAAGGAACAGACGCTCAGTTCTTCGGTTTTGAATTCCTTCTGATAATCGTACAAAGCGTTGATGTCGAAATCATAAGAATCTTCGCTTTGATCGCCGTCTGTCAGGGTAAAACCGCAGATCGCTAGTGCCACGCACAGCATTAAGACATAGCAAAACAACTTCTTCATGGTGGGTAACTATTATTATATAGCGAAAATTATGGCCGATGCAAGAGCTTGCGGGGTGGGCCTGGCTTCGTGCATGGGGAAACTTGCGACCTCGCTGGCAACCCTTGCTAAGCGCTCTAACCACCGGGGCTACTGCCGACATGTACGCCTTTTTTGCAAAATCGATTGACAAGCCCCTGCACGTTGAAGTAGAATAATAAAGCATTAACGCGTACATGTGGGCCTGTAGCTCAGGTGGTTAGAGCGCGCCCCTGATAAGGGCGAGGTCGCAAGTTCAAGTCTTATCAGGCCCACCAACCTTGGGGAATTAGCTCAGATGGGAGAGCACCTGCTTTGCAAGCAGGGGGTCAGGGGTTCGAATCCCCTATTCTCCACCATTTAAATGCAGAAAGTTAAAAAGTCCGATAAATACGGACTTTTTTTCATCTTGTGGTATGCTTTCAGGCTGGCGTTTTAACCACAATTTTGCGTATCATTTGGGGTTAAAAATTGTGGTTGATTTTCCTGTTTGCGTTTCATGGCATTATAAAAGACTGTCCGCATTTCTAAGAAACAGCTTCGACAGTCTTTCTGTTTTTATCTTTGTTTCTACTCTTCTTCCTCTTCCCGCATCCGCTTCAGCAAAAACAGGATCATCAGCAACAGCCCTAAGGCGATGGCGATCAGGGTATAGAAGAGAACATAGTTCCTGTTCTCCTTGACCGTTTCCACGATCTCTTCCACTTTTTCCGCTACCTCCGGCTTTTCTTCTTCGGTTTTTGGGGATTGTGTATTCTCTGTACCGGTGGTCTCTGTCTCGTGTTTTGCTTCACTTTGTACTATCGGATCGATCTTATAATCCGTGACCGCAGGAACGGGAATCGATGGTTTATTTTCGTTTTGAGGGGTCTCGTTATTATCGGTTTTATTTCCCGAGGAATTATTACTACCGGAATTAAGACCATTTAAATCCTGCAGATAGATCTCATCAAGACCTTTCATGGAAACAAAACGCGTCGAATCAAGTTCTTCGATCTTTTCATCATCCATAACGACATAAGCCTTGATGTTCTTGTGGCCGGCATCCTGCCATAAGCCCTTTACCAGCGACCAGGTACCTGAAGTGGTAGCGCCGGGTCCGACATATAAGCCATAATCAGCGAATTTCTCACCACTGTCTTCATCATAGATAAGACAGTGGACCGTCTTTGGTACGAAACCGTTGTTGGTGACGGTATAGCGCAAAGCCTCATTACCGTATCGGAGTTCATGGGTATACTTCACCGAAATGTGCCCGATACCGACTTGCGTATCATAAGCGCTGTCGATGGTCCCGTCTTCTTTGGAAGAGACTTCAAAACGACATTTATAAGGTTCATCTGCGGCATCATCGGGGATCGGGATGTTTATCTGTACTTCTCCCGTATCGCCGGCTTTGATATAGGCGGAAGATACGGAGATCAATTCGCCATTGAGATAGATATAGAAATCATGCGTCGGATACAAGCCTCTGTTTTCTATCGTCATGTTTGCTTCCAGCGCCTGTCCCTTGCGAGCATCATCTTCGTTAAATTCAACATCACTGATGATCAGCCGCTGATTGGCTCTTCTTGCCTTGACATAGAGATCAGTCCGTGTGTCGGAAAAACGGGCATCGTCCTGACCCAGCATCACACTCTGCAGACCCGTAAAGCCCGAACTCTGGTTTTCACCCTGCAGATAGAGCGAAGCGTCTGCAGCTTCTTCATCATAATTGGCTTCATAATTCTGAACGCTGTAGAACAGGATCGGTTCATCCTGATAGGTATAGGCGACGGCGATCTCGTTGACCAGGGCATTCTTATCGATGTCAGTCAGATCGGTCCGCTCCCAAGTGGTACCACCATCATGCGAGAAGATCGCATAGGCGTTCTCACTGGAATCTTTGGAGACCGTTCCGATCAGAATGATCGAATTGCTTCCGAATTTGCCATAGATCCGATAATCGCTTGACGGGATCTTCATATCCGCAGGGGTCAGACGTTTACCGTCATCATCCGGCGTTTCACTCATGGCATAAAGAGCACCGTTTTCATACCAGGTCAGGTTCATGTAGCCGTTGCCGCTCTTGACGAAGTGGGCATTGGCGGCGTTAGCTCTTTCAAAGATCTTTTCGCCATCCTGCCAGGCTTCGACCTTTGTGTTGCCGTATTCATCGCTGTAGGCCACGGCGATCGTTTGTTTTCCTTTGAAATACGCGGATTCCAGTTCTTTGATCGAACCGCTGAGATTGAAAACTTTACGGTTGATCCACTCGCCTTCTTCTCTGCTTGCCAGATAGATGTCATGTTCACTGCTTCCGACTCCGGCAGGATCATCAATACTGTTGAGATAGTAGGTGATGATCGGATCGCCGTTTCTGTCATCCGCCACCTTGGCTCCTACGGCACTATAGCCGCTGTCTTTGAAATCGGTAACCTGAGAGAAGTCACGCCACTCGTTGCCGACATAATGTTGAGCGAAATGCACTTCGGTATTGGCGGCGATTTCAGCAAACGTGGAGTCTTCGTCAAAGGCCATGGTGCCATTGCGCCAGACCAGATAGGTATTTTCAAGACCTCTGTCGCTGTGGTAGACATAAGGTTCGAAGTCCGCCGTATCATCATCCTCACCGATATAGACCGGATCGGAGAGGAAATCCCTGTTTTCCAGGAAATAGAAGTTCATCAGGCGGGAACGGTTTCCGTTGCTTCTATCGGGATCGCTGCCTAAAAAGACGACGTTCATTTCCGGCAGGGTCTGATTGCCGACCTGCACTATCTGCAAATGGTTGTCGGGATAGATATTTTCCGCGATCAGATGCGCGAAATCTTTTTCTTCATAACCACTCAAAGAATAGGCAAAACTATCCGAAACCTCCACTCCATCCGTCAGCCAGATGCCGATGCTGTCGGGTTCTTCAACACTGCCACTCATATTGGCGTAGCCACTGTTCAACAGGCAGGTTCCCAGATCGTTTTGTCCGTAGAAATTCAGCAAGCCGCCTTCAGATACTTTTTGCCATCGGCTTCTTCGATGGCCAGATAGACGGGAATGTCGGAATAGAATAAGGAAGTATCTACATCGAAAGACGGATAGTCGGATTAAGCGATCTGGTCGATCTTTTTGTCGACAGCCCGGTATTGGAAGATACGGTAACGATAGCCGGAAGTATTTCCGTCGAGTTCGACATCAAAGTGTAGCGTATCCATCACACTTCCTTCGATCTCCATCACTTCGTAAAGAACATCCATTTTTTCAATGATATCTTCACTGATGGAATGAGAGGCGTAAACATGCATCACTGTCGTCGAGAGATCATCCTGTGCCGTGACCACATTCGTACACAAAAGGATCAGACATAGTATCGTACAGATGAGATTTCTTATTTTATTCATAGTCCCTGCCAGATCTTCCTTTAAACTGTCTATATTTTAAAATACTCTCAGAGTGTTTTGTACCTGCTTTGTTTGAAAACCGGATCGCTTTGATCAGATCTGTACTACACAGAAAGGATTGCCATCTGGATCCTGCAGGACTACGTAATCGGCATCCGGTTCATAGTTCCACTTTTTTCTAGTGGCTCCCAGACTTATGAGACGCTCGACTTCTTTGGCCTGGTCGTCGGTAAACAGGTCCATGTGATGTCTTCTGGCTTTGGGTGAGCTTACTTTGTTTATAGAAAGCTGAAAGCCTTCACCATGAACGGGCACCAGTATTGCGAAATCTTCCGCTTCGGGATATTTCAGTTTGTAGTCAAGAGCTTGGCTCCAGAAGACGACGGCTCTATGTACGTCGTTTACTCCCCAGACTATGGATCCTATTTTGATCATTTTTTGTTCCTTCCGATCTTCTTCTATAGAAAGTATAACAAATGCGATGTTTTGATCCCTGATTTTTTCGTCTTGATTCTTTAAGCAAGGAAAAGAAAAAGCAGAACCCTGTCGTGAACTATCAGGTTAGAGCGCGTGTTGATGGTCCTCCATCAACCGTTTTTAGGCAGCAGTTCACGACGTTCTGCTTTTTCGGGAATTAGTGGTATGCTTCCTGTTTTACAGGCTTTGACCGGATACCCTGCGGCATTTATAATCCTGAATGCATTTGATCTTTATGTTCCGGGCGGCGTTTACGTCTCTGTCGAGATAGGTCTTGCATTGGGGGCATTGCCAGAATCTGTCCGACAGTTTGAGGTTATAGTTGACGTAGCCGCAGACATGACAGGTCTTGGAAGAGGGGAAATATCTGTCGGCATAAAGCAGCAGCTTGCCTCTCTGTTTCATTTTGTACTTCAAAAGGCGGGAGAAAAGGCCATAGGCGTTGTCGTAGGTCCTTTTGCCCAGATCGAAGTGCTGGGAGATCTGCTGCATGTCAAGATCTTCCATGCATACGACATCGTATTTATCGGCGATCTTTGTGGTCAGTTTATGCAGGTAGTCCATGCGCTGATTCTTTACCTTCTGATACAGGGCAGCCATCTTCATTTTCTGTTCGTAGTAGTTTTTGCTTCCCTTTTTCATCCGGTTGAGTTTCTTCTTTTCCTGACTAAGTCTATCCTGCATATTCTGATAGAAATGAGGCATATCGATCCTGTTTCCCTGATCGTCGATAAAAAAGTGCGGTGATGAATAGTCGATACCGATACTGTTTTCCAGATCGATCGCAGCTTTCGGGATCTGTGGATAGGATTCGATCATGACACTGACATAGTACTTGCCGTCTCCTTCCCGCATGATCGTAGCTTTTTTGATACGGGCATCGCCGGGAAGCGGACGATGATAGACCAGTTCCACATTACCCAGTTTAGGCAGCTGAATATAACGATCGCCTACAATCCTGATAGGAGATCTGATCAGGTTGGCCGTACAGTAGGAAGCCCGCTGATCGTTTCTCTTTTTATAGACCCCCATGACAGCCGCCTTATCCTGTGCCTGAAAGATCGTGTTCATCAGTGCTGAGCCGTCGATCACGTTCAAAAACTCGTATTCTTTCCGATATCCGTTGACGATATCCTTCGCCATTGGCGGCATGATCTTCCCGGCTTTCAGATCATCGAGATATCGGTTGTAAACAAAACGGACGGCTCCGAAGGTTCTGACGATAACTTCTTTCTGTTGAGCATTGGGTTTTAACAGATATTTGTAATGGCGCTGTATCAGTGTTGTAGGCATAGGGGGATCGCTCCTTTCAATACATTCTTGGCAGAAAAAAAGCGAAATCCTCACTGAAATTTCACTTTTTTCGTCTTTTTGATACAATTTTCTTTTTTTCTCGCGATTTTTTAGCCAAAAAGACACGGCCTTCTCGCTAAAAACACTCTATACAGACTTAATGTTACCCTTAAATATTGCTTCCATCTCATCTTTATTCAGATGGTTCTTCTTTATCAGTTCATTGACCAGTCTGTCGAGTAGCTCACGGTTTTCGGTGATGATGGCGATATCCTTTTCCATTTCCTTTTCCATGATCTGTGAGACTGTGCGATGGAAGATCGGATCGTTGATGTCGGCTTTGAAGACCGCCATACCATATTCGTCATCCATTCCGTAACAGGAGATCATTTCGGAAGCGATAAGTGTCGCACTTTCCAGATCGGAATACGCTCCGGTGTTGATACCGGCTTCATTGCCGTAATAGACGATCTCGGCTGCCCGGCCTGCCAGATAGGCGGCGATCCTGGATCTTAGGTCCTTCATGGTCATGTTGGTCTTGCTTTCATCGTAATCGAACTGAACATAACCGCCGTAGTTGCCACGGGAAGTGATCGTGATGTAAGAAATCGGAATACCGTAATATCTGTTGATCAGAGCGTGACCCGCTTCGTGTCTGGCGGTCATCAGGATGGCTTCATCGGACATTATCCTTTCTTCGCCATCCGCAAAGGTGCCCAAAGCCTTTTCGAATCTTTCATCGTCGATGACGTCCCAGCCGTTGATGATCATCATCCTAAGAGCCATGTTGATGAGGCTCTGCAGCCAGGCAAAGCTTCTTCCAACGGTTCTGAAGGCAACGGATTCGATCTCGGATCCGCTCAAATCGAACTGTTCCTTGTGAGCTTTGATCTGTCTTCTTAAGGATGCCATGCGATCGTTCTTGTCAGGCAGGTCGACAAAAAGCTGGTTATCGAAACGGCGCACGACAGCCGGATCCAGAGACATCTGTCCGCCACTGACGTTATAGTTGGTTGCGCCGATCACAAAGACCGGATTGTTCTGTTTGGAACTAAAACCATCCATCTCCGTCAGTAAAGCCGTCAAGGCATTTTCCTGGTAGGTATCGATACCGGTCCTGATCTTAGCCAAGGCATCGATCTCGTCAATGAAGATGACGGCCGGGGCATACTTGCGGGCAGTCGCGAAGGTCTGGTGCAGTTTGTCTGCTCCGTCAAATCCGGTGAAGTCATTGCCCTGAACGGCCATGAAGGCCAGTCCCGCTTCATGGGCAAAAGCTCTCGCCAGCATAGTCTTGCCGGTACCGGCCGGTCCATACATCAGCAGACCTTTGGGAACCATCACGATCCGGTCCTTGAAACAGCGGGGATCTTTGAGATATTCGATAAAGAACTTCATCTCGTCGATGACGTGCTTCTGACCGATGACCTGCTCGAAACTATCTTCAGGCATGGAAAGCTTGTCCATAATGCTGCCTTCATCGCCGGCGTCGATATTCCTGGTCAGTTCATATTCGCATAAGCGGATACTGGCTTCCTCAAGATCCGGCGAGACATATTCGGTCACGTTGAATCTGGCGGAGGAATTCGAGCGTCCAAGTTCGTAGATCTTTCTTTGCTGAGCCAGGGCTTTTCTGGCTTTAGCGAGCTGTTTGGCGAAATCAGGATCGTCCATATTGAAGACGCCTCTGACGCCTAAACGGGCCAGAGCGATCCGATCGGCGGCGTTGAAGCGTTGTCTTTCATCTTCAATCACATAGACCGGGATCTGGGGATATTCTTCCAGGACCTTTTCCATCAGGATGCGACCATTGGTTTCTTCCCTGATCGCCGACAATGGCCGTTTTCTCTGTTTGGGGTCCTTGTTGAGATTCCAGTAGTGGACATCACATAAGAACAGATCGTAGTTTCCGTTACCCAGTTTCTTTAAGGCATCTTCGACGTTCTCCGCCCTGTCCATGGCGCTGATCTTCAAAGCCTGGTGCTTTCCTTTGAAGCCAAAAAAGAGCGTCTTTAGATCATCATCGATCGTAAACAGAGCTTTGATTTGAGGATCCTGGCTCTGATCGCAGACAAAGCGGATCGTTTTCAGCTTGAGCTGTTCTTCCTGGGTGTTGCTGTTGAGATTGCGGATCAGCGACATGATGCTATTGTTGATGAAGTTGTCGGTTTGAGCGGCAGCTCTTCTGGCGTCGGCGGAAGCTCCTATCGAATAAAGGATCGAGGCTGCGACATCGTCGTCATATTCGATGGCGATATTGTTGTTTTTCCTGAAATTCACAGCATACTTTTTCTGGTGGTATTCGATGATCTTCATGAGCGAATCGACTTCCATGTGATCGAACATAATTAGTCTTCCGGCGGACAGCCTTGATAACAGGGCTGTGGGTATAGCCAGCTCACCGTTCTCCTTCTTTTCTTTGCTTAAAGCTCTGATCACCGTCTCGCGGGGGATCAGGGAAAGCTTGCGTTCGGAGGAATCGTAGAGGGAGCGTCCGGCGTTGGTGGTGAAGATCAGGATACAGTCGGAAAAGCTGATGTTCTCATTGAGGAAATCGTCATGTAAAACGTCATCTTCCAATACCTGCAAAAAGAGATTCTTGGTGTTGGCGTGGGCCTTTTCGATCTCGTCAAGCAGCAGGATTGAATGAGGATTCTGTTTGACAAAGCCTGTGAGGTTTCCTTCCTTGGCGTCTTTGAATGAGGCGGCATGACCGATCAGGTTGACATGAGCCTAGTGATCGGAATACTGCGTCATATCAAACTGCATGAAGGCGCAGTGCAGCTCATTTCTGATGGCTTTGGCCAATGATGATTTACCGGTACCGGAAGGTCCGGCGAACATAAAGACGGCAGGCTGTCTGCTTTCTTTACTCTGGTGGCCCATCAGGTATTGCATATAGCCTTCGACGAATTCGTTGATAGCCGCATCCTGGCCGAACACCTTCTCTTTCAAAGCCTGAGCCAGTCCCATACCGATGGCCGTGATCTTGCCGATATCCGGTTTTTCTTCCTTTTCAAACAGCTCTGTAGCAGAAACCCTGTTTCCTCTTGTTTCTTTCGCCTTGACCAGATAGGTATCAAGGATGTCAAGATCACAAAGATCCTTGTCGAATTTCAGCATCATGGCGAAAAGTTCATCGATGCTGCCCTCACCATCTGTATTGCTTCTGACCACTGCCGTCTTGTAGGCTGTCTGCATCTCGGGAGTGTCTTTTTCTTTAGCCATCAGCAGCAAGCCGTCGCCTACAGTGAAGAAATGCTGTCTGGTCTGCTTGATCGAGGTGTTTTCGCCTACATAAGGATCGACATATCTGTCATAAAGAAGCTTACGAAGTTTCTTGCGTTCATCAAGATAGCGGTCTTCCTCTTCTTCACTTTCAAAAATAATCCGATCGTCGCTGTTTTGTATTACCCTGATGGCCGCCGCCATAAACAGCGCCGGTGTATAATACTTCAACTCATTGCCGATCTGAAGCAAAGTCATCTGTTCGATTATTTTTTCTCTCAACCATTTCCGACTCATTATTTATCTTCCCCTTTGTCTTTGATCTGTCCCCTGATGATGGCTGTAAGTTTGTCCAGGGTGTTCAGCAGATCTTTGCTGCTTCTTTCTTTTATTTCGCTCCACAGGAATTCCCGCTGTTTCTGGAAGTAAGTAAGTGTGGCGATTTTCACCTTATCATCCCCTGCCAGGGCCAGCCTCTTTCTGAGCTGATACTCCTCTTCAAGCAGTTTTCTAAAAGCCTTTTCTCTTTTGCCGCTTTTCAGAACCATGTAGGCATATTCTTTTTCGATCAACATGATCCTGAGTTTACTTTCATCACTCCATTTATCTTCATTGGCCTTTCGATATGTCTGATACAGGTCGGCGATCAGCGAGGCATCACACAACAGGCATTTCGCGGGATCGGTTTCAATCAGCCCGGATCGTTCAATGAAGGTTTTTGCCCGGGCGATCTTTTTTGCGGCTCCTTCTTCAAGCTGCAGGTCCAGATACAGATTCGCTTCCTTGATCAGGGTTTCAAAGTCACGGACTCACCGGCTCAGCCGGTGGTTTGTCTTTCGCCCCTTGGGCTTTGATTCCGTGTACGCCTGAAGGCGTCGGGTCTCAACACATTACTCCGTCATTGAGCCAATTGACTCAATGACTCATCATTCATCC
>JAFRIG010000030.1 GCA_017432895.1 Erysipelotrichaceae bacterium
AAAAACCTCTGCTATAATGTAATGGGTTCGCGCAATTCTGCCAAGGGGTCTCTAACTTTTTTTGGCGATTCTTGAAAAATAAAGGGCATCGAGGGCGGTAGGGAAAGACGTGCTTCCGAAATGTGCAGTCGTTCCTCCTCCAGCCATAAACCGAAATCATCCATGGGGAGCGGGGAGGCGGTGAGGTCAAGCAGCACTCCCAATTTGTGAGGAGAGAATGGATTCTAGAATATCAAGTGAGGTAATTGCAAAACTCTTTTGAAGTCCACAGAACACACAGAATACACAGACCTGTTTGTCCGCGCTACGCGCGGTCATATTCGTATTATAATAGATTTATGCGAATGCGAAAAAAGAAATGGGTACCTTCTTTCCTGGAAAATGAGAAAGAGTACCTGATAAACGATCTGAATGAATTTGAATGCGATATGCCTGTCTATATCGAGATCGGGATGGGAATGGGCGATTTCATCACGCAATCTGCGGCCAAGGATCCCGATGTGTTTTATATCGGCCTGGAAAGGGAAGAGACCTGTGTGGCCAGAGCGATCAAGAAGGCCAGAGAGCTCGAATTGCGTAATTTTAGAGTCATTCTGGCGGATGCGATGAATATCGAAGAATTATGTTCTGAAAACAGTTTGTCGCTGATCTACCTGCATTTTTCCGATCCCTGGCCCAAGAAGCGCAACCATAAGCGCCGTTTGACTTATCCGCCTTTTCTGAAGAGCTATGAGAAGGTTTTGAAGGATCAGGGCATCCTGATCCTTAAGACGGACAACGAGGGTTTCTTTGATGATTCTCTGACTTATTTTGAAAGTTCGGATTTTGAATTACTGGAAACAGACAGGAATTATTATGTGGAAGGCGAGCCGATGACGGCCTATCAGGCCAAATTCGTATCCGAGGGCAAGCCCATCTATTATGCTAAATATCGGATCAATAAGGTATAATTAGTGAGTATGAAGTTGATAAAGAAAATGATCGTCATCCTGATAAGTGTCTTACTTATCAGCGGCTGTACGACATCCAAGCGCTATACGGCCTATACGATCTATCCGATCGGTTATCTTTTAAGCCGGATCGGGGGCAATCGTATCGAAACGGTTTCGGTCCAAAACAGGACTTTAGTCCAATGTGCCAATCTGGTGGAAGACTACGAGGAACTCATTTCGGATTCCCTGGTCCTTTTCCATATCGGCGATCTGGAGCCCTATATGGACTTATACAGCGGCAAGATGAAGGAACTGGGCATCGACCTTTCGGCCGGTGACCTTTCGGTCCTCAACTGTCTTTACGAATACAAGCGTTATACGCCTTTCATCGTCAACGGGGCTCTATCCTATGTGGAAGGTCCCTACTATGAAGGTGATGTCTTTACCGATCTGGATACCTATGATCTGGATCCCTTCATCTGGCTTTCACCCAGCGGCATGTATTGCATGGCCAAGGATGTCTACGAATATCTGGCCAACAACTATGTTGAGCAGTCTTCCTACTTCAAGGAGAACTACCAGCAGGTGGCGGATGATCTGATCGCTCTGGATGCCTCCTATCAGGCCCTTGCCAGCAAGCTGGTCAAGGAAAACAAGAACATCAAGTTCGTTTCCATGACCGGATCCTTCGGCTGCTGGCAGAAGGACTTCGGTTTCCAGGTATATCCGGTCTGTCTTTCCAAATACGGAGCCTTACCCTCCCAAGCTCAACTGGAAGCCATCAAGGCAAGGATCAGAAACGATGATGTGCATTTCATCGCCTACGAACCCAATATGTCCGATGAGATGCTGGAACTGATGGTTCAGCTGGAAGAGGAACTGGGCTTGAGGCGTATCACCTTATATAACATCTCCTCATTGACCAATGCCCAGGTCGAATCGGGCAAGGACTATCTGTCTTTGATGTATGAGAATCTTTCGGTCCTTGAAAGCATCGCTGCTTCCAATACTCCGGTTGCTTACAGTGACGGACATGGCGAAATTGTTGAAACGGATGGTGAATAGATGAAACTGTTGCTGATAGATGGAAACTCGGTACTGTTCAGAGCTTTCTATGCGACTTATTACGGAAATATAATGAAGACATCCAAAGGCGTATACACCAATGCGGTATACGCTTTTGCGAATATGCTTAACAAGGCGATAAAGATGATACAGCCCGACTATTGTGCGGTAGCCTTCGATAAGGGCAAGCACACTTTCCGTCACGACCTGGTCCCCGACTACAAGGCGGGACGCCGGGAGACACCGGAAGAACTGGTAAGCCAGTTTCAATTGGTCAGGGAGATGCTGGATGCATATGATCTGCCGTATTTTGAATTCGATACGATCGAGGCCGATGACATCATCGGTTCTTTAGCCAAGAAATACAATATCGAGACCTGCATCCTGTCTTCCGATCGGGATATGCTGCAGCTGATCGACGACACGACCAGTGTCTATGTCATGCGCAAGGGCATGTCCGATATCGCTAAGATGGATGAGGCGGCCTTAAAGGAAGAATATGGCCTTAAGCCTTACCAGATCATCGACTATAAGGGACTGGCGGGCGACAAGTCCGACAATATCAAGGGCGTTGAAGGCGTCGGTGACAAGACGGCGGTCAAACTTTTGAATGATTACGATACCTGCGAAGGCGTCTATGAACATATCGACGAGATCAAGGGCAAGCTCAAGGAGAAGCTGATTAAGGACAAGGAATCCTGCTTCATCTCCAAGACTTTGGCCAGGATCAAGACCGATGTGGATATTGAAGGCGATCTGAACGATCTGAAGCTGCATATCGATGAAAAAGGCAAGAACGATTTCTTTGAGAAGTACGAGATGTATTCCCTGATCAGAAAGATCGAGGAACCCGAGGTTCAAAAAGAAAGTCTCACCGAGGTAGTCAAGAAGATCTCGCCTGAACTTTTGAATGAAGCGCTGGTCTATGTTGTTTCCGATGAATTTTCCTATTACGAAAGAAAGATCTATGGTTTGTGTTTTGCGGGCCATGGCTTAAAAGAATACATCAGTCTTGAGGATCTGAAAAACGATGAAGAGGCCTTGAATTATCTTTCATCGGACAAGAAAAAGGTCGTCTATGATCTCAAGGCCATAAAACACGCCTTCGATCATAATGAAATAAAGATCGGAGATAATACCGATGACATCTTTCTGATGTGCTTTTTGTCCAACAACTACAACAGTGATCTGAAAAGCATCATTCAGAATTATGAAGGTGAACAGATAAGAGAAGTCAAGGATGTCTTTGGAACCGAGAAGAAGCCGCTTGAACCAAATGAGAACGACCTGGCCGCCTATGGCGGTGAGATCGCCGAAAAGTTGAGTGATATCTATCCCAAAGTTCTTAATGAACTGAGTGAAAAAGAAATGAAGCAGCTCTACGAAGATATCGAATTGCCTTTAGTGCAGGTTCTTTATGAAATGGAGAAGCAGGGTGTGTGTTGCGATGAAAAAGAGCTCGATGAGATAGCTTCCAACACCAAAGGCAAGATCGATGTCCTGCAGCAGCGTATCTATGATCTGGTAGGTCATGAGTTCAATATCGCTTCGACCAAGCAATTGGCGCAGGTGCTTTATGAAGAACTCGATCTGCCCGATCTCAAGAAGGGTTCTACCAATGCCGAAGTTTTGAATAAACTGATCGAATATCATCCGGTGATCTCCGATATATTGGAATATCGCAAATACACCAAGCTTTATTCGACTTATGCCGAAGGCTTAAAGAAATACATCACTCCTGATAAAAGGATACATACCATCTTCTCGCAAACCATCACTCAGACCGGTCGACTTTCCAGTTACGATCCCAATCTGCAGAACATTTCGGTAAGAGACGATGAGGGCCGGGAGATCCGCAAGGCATTCAAGCCTAGCGAAGGATGCCTGCTTATATCATCAGATTATTCGCAGGTCGAATTGAGAGTGCTTTCGTCACTGGCCGGTGAAGAAAAGATGATCGATGCTTTCAACAGCGGTATCGATATCCATACCAAGACAGCAATGGATGTCTTTGGTTTGCAAAGAGAAGAAGTTACCGATCTGGTCAGAAGACATGCCAAGGCGGTCAATTTTGGGGTGGTCTATGGCATTTCCGATTTTGGACTGGCCAATCAGACTCAGCTTTCCTTCAAGGATGCCCGCAAATTCATCGACGACTATTTCCTGACTTATCCCAAGATCAGGGAATATCTGGATGCCCAGGTCGCTTTCTGTAAGGAGAATGGCTATGTCAAGACGATGCTCAATCGAAGAAGATATATCAAGGAGATCAACGACCGCAATTTCATGATACGGGAGTTCGGCAAGCGGGCGGCGATGAATGCCGGTATCCAGGGTTCGGCTGCCGATCTGATCAAGATCGCCATGATCAGAGCGGCCAATAAGCTCAAAGAAGAAAAGATGAAGGCCAAGCTCATCCTGCAGGTCCATGATGAACTCATATTCGATGTACCACAGGATGAAGTGGAGAAGATGAAGGAACTGATCCCTGAGATCATGTCCAATGCCTATAAGATGAAGACCCGACTTGATTCTTCCCTTGCCATAGGCAAGGACTGGTACGAGGCCAAATAATGCCGGAACTTCCTGAGGTCCAGACGGTCCTGGATACCCTGGCGTTACAGATAAAGGACGCAGAGATCAGCGATATCGACATCATCTATAAGAAGATCGTGGAAGGGGATGAAGAGAGTTTCAAGTCGGCTCTGATAGGCCAGCACTTCCGTAACTTCAAAAGAAGAGGAAAATACCTCTTGTTTGAAATGGATGATGTGACCCTTGTCTCCCATCTAAGGATGGAGGGCAAGTATTTCATCATGGATGATTTGACTCCTTTAAGCAAACATGACCATGTCATCTTTCATCTTGAGGATGGCAGGCAGTTAAGATACAACGATGTGCGCAAGTTCGGTCGGATGGAACTGATCGAAAAGGCGGATGAATATAGAGATTTCAAGAAACTGGGACCCGAACCTTTTAATGAGGATTTTAATGTCGCTTATTGCAAGGATTACCTGAAGAATAAGAAACTGCCGATCAAGGAAGTGCTGCTGGATCAGAGTTTTGTAGCCGGTATCGGCAACATCTATGCCGATGAGATCCTGTTTGCGATCAAGGTCCATCCCTTGACCAGGGCCAATGAACTTGATGATGACAAACTTGAAAAACTCATCGTTGAGACCCGCAGGATACTTAAAGAAGCTATCGCTGCCGGGGGTACGACGATCCGTTCCTATACTTCTTCCTTAGGCGTGACGGGACGTTTTCAGATGTCCCTAAGAGCCCACACGATGACGGAATGTCCTGATTGCGGGGCTCCGATCAAAAAGATCACCGTCGGGGGAAGAGGCACTTATTATTGCGAGAATTGCCAGAAATGAAAATAGCTGTCACCGGGTCGATCGGCTCGGGTAAATCGGTCGTCTGTGAATATCTGCGTCAGAAGGGTTTTGACGTCTTTGACTGCGACTATGAAAATTCCCTGCTCTTACAGAAAGGGGAAAAGGGCTATCTGATGATAAGGGAGGAATTCCCGGACTGTTTTGATGGGGACGAGCTGAATAAGAAAAAACTGGCTGCTATCATCTTCAATGATGAAGAAAGTAAAAAGAAACTGGAGGATATTTGCCATCCTTTGATCCTGGGAAGGCTTATGGCAAGAAGCGATGATCCGCTGTTTGCGGAAGTACCTTTACTTTTTGAAACAGGCTGGGATGCCTATTTCGATCATAATTTGCTGGTAGTGACCGATACGGATATCCTGATACCGCGCTTGGTTGAAAGAGGCATGGAATATGAGGATATAATGGAACGCTTGGATAGCCAGATGAGTATTGCCGAAAAGATCAAAAGAGCGGATAAAATCATATATAATAATGGTAGTCTTCAGGATTTATACCAGCTAATCGATGAATGGCTTTGTGAATTGCAATGTTAGGAAAAGATCTTTATAAAGTTGAAGTTAATGCCGATCTTTCCATGCAGAGACTTCGTTCTCTGGTCTTTTTCTATGGTCCGCTGATCGGAAACGATGCCCTGGCGGTCTATGAATACATGGTTTTAAGAGGCAACAGCTTCGGTTTCAGGGAGATCAACGATCTTTTGGTATCGCTGAATGTTTCGATCGACGATTTTGAATTCTATTGTCTCAAACTCAATGAATACCGGCTTTTGAAGACTTTACGGCAGGAAAACCGCTACATTTTCGTCTTCAACAATCCCCTTGAAAGCAAGCAGTTCATCAAAGACGATATCCTGGTCAGGGATTTCATTCTCAAAACATCCGGTGAACACTATCGTGAGATGATCGCCGATATCTATGTAGAGAGCGATCACAGCGGTTTTGAAGATGTTTCGCAAACTCTTTCCCTAGATTCGCTTAAAAACTGGCGCAATGAGGACGAGTCCTATCTCAAGAAAACCAACGATTCGACTTTCGAGTTCAATACGCTTTTTGATGTCAATGTCTTCCTCAAGGATATTTCCACCAATCTCCTGCCGATGCGTTTTCGTACCAGAGAGAACCTGCGAGAACTGGCCAGACTGGCTGACCTCTATGGCATATCTTATGACAAGATGCGTACCTTCTTGCCCAGAGTGGCCAGGATCGATTCCAATGAATTCGATCTCAAGGAACTGCGTTATCTGTGCATGCGGGCCAAGGGCGACTACAAACCGGTTGAAGGCGATAAATACGATGTGCCTTGTACGAGTTTCCTGATGAATTTGCAGGAAGGCAAGGAAGTGACCGAATATGACAAGAAGATCATCTTCAATCTCGCCAGTAAATATCACCTGGATCCGCCGGTGATCAACGTCCTGCTGGCACATGGTTTGAAAAACTGCGACAACAGGCTGATCGAGAACTATCTCTATCCGATCGCTTCCGATCTGCATCGCAATGATATAAAAACCGCAAAAGATGCTTTGGCAAGGCTGGAGCGGCCTTATAATAAAAGTAAGGGAGAAGATAAGCTGCCGGTCTATGACGACAGTGCCAATAAGACAATGAGCGCCTTGGAAGAAGAAGAACTTCTGAAACTGATGGGTAAAAAATGACAGATATTGAATTGTTAAAAAACGACGAATATCTTAAGCAGTTTATCAAAGATGAAACCTTTTTGCGTGAACATTCCGGCACTTTTTTAAGAGTCTATGAAGCCCGCAAGAAATGTGAAGGCTGCAAGGGTCTTTTTGCCTGCAGTCAGCCTTCGCCGGGGGAAAGACTTGCTTTGGCGGATGAGGGAGTCCTTTTTGAAGAGATCGAATACTGTCCTTATGCCTTGGCCAAACGTAATTCAGAATCGGTTTTGAGCCGTTATCTTTATTGCGATGTGACCAAAAGTCTGGCCGATCTCGATCTGAATAATGTCCGCTATACCGATGAACAGAAAAAGCTCTATCTGGCCTTAGCGGCGATCTTGCATGAGAAGGCGGACAGAGGCCTATATATCTGCGGAGATCTCGGGGTAGGCAAAACCTATCTTTGTACCGCTTTGGCCAATTCCTTAGTCAAGAAAGGCAAAAAAGTAGCCTTTGTCAAGGTGTCCAATTTCTTCAACGAGATGAAATCCTATTTTGGAACAGCTTCGGAAATGGTCGATCGCAATATCTCCATTCTGAAAAATGCCGAATACCTCTTTCTGGATGATATCGGTTCAGAGACCGTATCGCAGTTTGTAAGGGATGATATCCTTTTCAGGATCCTTGACTACCGTCTGGAGAATAAGCTGATCACCATCTTCACTTCCAATCTGAACAAGGAGGAACTGCTGAAACACTATCAGTACGACCGCCGTGAACAATCCAATCTGATGAATGCCAGAAGACTTCTGGAGAGAATAGATATACTTAGCGATAATTTCGTATTATCGGGTCCAAATATGAGGAGGGGATAACTATGCTGAGAAAGATCGGTGTTTTGACTTCAGGCGGCGATTCGCCGGGTATGAATGCGGCTATCAGAGCCGTCACAAGAACGGCTTTGGCCAACGGTATCGAAGTCGTTGGTATCCGTGATGGCTACAAGGGTCTGGTCGAAGGACTTTATGAACCTTTTACCAGGGCTTCCGTTTCTGAGACGATAGCCAGGGGCGGTACGATCCTTGGTTCGGCCAGACTGCCGGAGTTCAAGGATGAAGAAGTCATGATGAAAGGCGTCAACAAGCTTAAGGAAAACAATATCGATGCTTTGGTCGTCATCGGCGGTGATGGCACTTATCGGGGTGCCGATGCTCTGTCAAGAAGAGGTATCAACTGTATCGCTTTGCCGGGTACTATCGATAACGATATCGAAGGTACCGACTATACGATCGGTTTCGATACGGCGTTGAATACCGTCGTGGAATGTGTCGATAAACTGCGTGATACTTCCAATTCGCATCACCGCTGTTCAGTCGTCGAAGTCATGGGCAACCGCTGCGGCGATCTGGCCATCTATTCAGGTATTTCCTGCGGTGCCGAGATCCTCATTACGCCGGAGACCGGCTATGATGAAGAAGCGGTGCTGGATAAGCTCAGATATCTGGAAAATTCCGGCAAATCCCATGCGATCGTCATCGTTTCCGAGAATGTCTGCGATGTCAAATCGCTGGCTGACAAGATCTCCCGTTCGACTGGTTTTGCGGGCCGAGCGACGATCCTTGGTCACATTCAGCGAGGCGGATCACCCACACCTTCCGATCGTGTTTTAGCTTCCAGGATGGGTGCCAAAGCGGTGGAATTACTCATAGCGGGTGTTGGCGGCCATTGCGTTGGTATCAAGAACAATGAGATCGTTTCGATGCCGATCGAAGAATGCGTCTCACTTCCGCGCAGCAACCGCAAGGCCTTCTACCGGCTCTTCGATCGTCTGGTCTAGACCATAAAAAAACCACTGTTTCAATTCAGTGGTTTTTATTATGCCTTAATCCTTTTTCATCGCATCCACGTGATTCAGGATGACCGGTATCACGATGGGGTTGCGGTTGGTCTTCTGGAACAGGAAGGGTTCCAGGGTGTTTTTGATGCAGTTTTTCAGATCGCCAAATGTGACTTTCTGGCGCATCGCATTTCTTAAAGCTTCATAGACCAGACCTTCCGCTTCTTTGATCAGGGTCTGGGATTCTTTCAGATAGACGAAACCGCGGGAGACGATGCCGGGCTTGCACAGGATCTTGTTGCTGCGGGAATCGATGCAGACTACGACCGCGACCAGACCGTTATCAGCCAGGATCTTGCGGTCCTTTAAGACGGAAGTGGAAAGACCTGAGATGTCGTTGCCGTCGACATAGATGGCATCGGTCTGTATCCTGGTGTTGGAACGGTATACTTCGCCTTCATGAAGGACCAGAGCGTCGCCATTGGCACAGACGAAACAGTTTTCTCTAGGCACACCGGTCTCGACAGCCGAATCGGCATGCAGCTTGAGCATTTTGTATTCACCATGCATGGGCATGAAGTATTTCGGTTTGATCAGCTGCAACATCAGCTTCTGTTCCTCTCTGGAGGCGTGGCCGGTCGTATGAAGGGAAGAAAGGGCTTTGTTTTCCAGCACTCGGGCACCATTTCTCATCAGCTGATTGACGATGTCACCGATATTGAGGGCATTGCCAGGAATGGCGCTGGAAGAGAAGACGACGGTATCGCCGGGGATGATCTTGACGTATTTGTGCGATCCGTTGGCGATGCGGCTTAAGGCTGCTAATGCTTCACCTTGGGAACCCGTACAGATGATGCAGAGCTTCTCCGGGGGATACTTGTTGACCAGTTCCGGAGAAAGGAAGGTATCTTCGGGGACGTCGATCGTCTTCATCTGTAAGCCGATCTCGACGACGTTTTCCATCGAGCGGCCAAAGACGACGACTTTCCTGTCACATTTCTGAGCGGCTTTGATGATCTGGGCCAGACGGTTGACGTTGGATGCAAAGGTCGAGATCAGGATACGGCCACTGGTTTTGCGCATGATGTCATTGATAGCCGAGGCGACCTGTTTCTCGGAGATCGAGAAGCCGTCAACTTCGGCATTGGTGGAATCCGACATCAGTAGAGTTACGCCGGCAGCACCGATGTAGGCCATCTTCTGATAGTCGGAATTCTGGCCGACCGGGGTCAGGTCGAACTTGAAGTCACCGGTCTCGACGATACGACCATTCGGGGTATTGATCAAAACACCCAGGGAATCGGGGATCGAGTGGACGGTGTTGAAGAAGCCGACGCGGAAGTGTTCGGTCTCGACCGAAGAGTCGCAATCGATCTGGATGACTTCGATGTTGGCCAGTCTTCTTCTTTCCGAAAGCTTCTTTTCGATCAAAGCCTTGGCAAAACGCGGAGCGTAGATCTTTTTGATCGGACAGGCCAGCAGCAAAAAGGGTATGCCACCGATGTGGTCTTCATGGCCATGGGTGATGATCAATGCTTTGACCTTGTCTTTGTTTTTTATCAGATGCGTATAGTCGGGGATGACATAGTCGACACCTAAAAGCTCGTCGTCGGGGAACTTGACGCCGGCATCGACGACGATGATCTCATCATCGTGTTCGAAACAGTACATGTTTTTGCCGACTTCGCCCAGACCGCCGAGGGCATAGACCAAAGTATCCTTCTGGGGATCGTAGTTGGGACCGGCGAACCCACGCGAAGAACTGTAGTCGCCCGGACTATAGTAATTGCTTAAATTGTTCATTCAACCTCCATATGCTGAAGCATATATGAATTATATGTTATTATTTTAACTTTCAATATGCTAATATTCTAAACGATAGCGTACTTTTAATCAATAACAAGAGCGTCTTTTTCCTCACGGAAAGGATCTTTTTTATCGATATGATCATAGAAAAGGATGCCCTTGAAGTGATCGAGCTCATGCTGAAGAACGATGGCCAGATAGCCGTCGGCTTTGATGAGGATGTCCTTGTCCTGCAAAGCGTCGTAAGCCTTGACCTTGACTCTGGCGGAACGATAGACCAGGCCCTCGTGATTTTGAACGACCGACAGACAGCCTTCTCCGGAGGCCAGACAGGCCTTCTCAAGAGAGTTGGAGATGATCTTGGGATTGACCAGTGCATATTGACAGACTTTGTTTCCTTCCTCATCTTTGATGATGATGGCGGTCATCTTTTTGGGGATGCCGATCTGGATGGCACTGATGCCGACCGCCGGACGCAGGTTTTCTTTTTCGGCGATCTCTTCGATCGTGGAATCATCGACGTACTTGTACATCTGCATCAGGGTGTCGCGGTCTTCTTGACTAAGTGGCAAAGAAACATCAACAGATTTTCTTCTGATGAGTTCGTCGTCGTCTTTGATTATTGTGTCGTTGTTTATCAGCATAGCATTAATATAATACCACAATTGTTGTGCTAAAATAAGTTTATGTCGAAAGAAAGGAAATTGTCCTTTGGTGATAAACGCGTAACGATCGCCGCTTTAGCTTTGCTGATCTTCGGTTCACTGATGATCGCTTCCGCGGAAATGGGCAACTCGGCCGGCGATACCTCCTATCTGACGGGGGTTATCACCAGACAGCTCATCTATGGTATTGCGGGACTTTTCGCTTATTTTGCCTTGATGAATTTTCCGGCCCAGAATATCCGGCTTTTTTTGGCTTGGGCTTTCTATTTAGGTATCATGGCGGCTTTGATCGCCTGCCGTTTCTTCGGCCAGATCAACGGTGCCTATGCCTGGATCTCGATCGGGGCGGGAGCGACGATACAGCCTTCGGAATTCGCCAAGGTCTTCATGATCATCATGGCCTGCCGTTTATTAGGCAGAGATCATAAAGAAAAAAACGAACGGCGTTTCTGGACCTTTGCGATCTGTACCATCATTTACACTTTTATCATTCTGGTCATTCAGCATGACCTGGGTTCGGCAGTGGTGCTTTTCGTGATGTGCTATTGCATGGCGATGCTGGCGACATATAAGGAACTTAATAAGATACAGCGCTGGCTGACGATTTTAGTCATTCTGGTGGTCTGGCTGGCTTTCATTGCCTTGTCTCCGCCGGTAACGGAGTTCATGAAGAAACATGCGGACAACTACATGATCGGACGCTTTCTGGCGGCAGCCGATCCTTTCTTATATCAGTATGACAACGGCTATCACATCATCATGTCGATGGTCTCTTTCGCCAACGGCGGCTGGTTTGGCTTAGGCTATGGCAATTCCATCCACAAATATATGAACTTCCCCAATCCTTCCAACGACTTCATCCTGCCGGTGATCGTCGAAGAACTGGGTATCCTGGGTTTTCTGGGACTGGTCATCATGTATGGGGTACTCTTGTATCCCATGATATCGGCTTCTTTGAAGGCCAAAAGGATGGTTTCCAAGATGGTCTTGCTTGGTGTGTTCATGTATTTCATATTGCATTTCATTCTCAATGTCGGCGGCGTCAGCGGTCTGATACCTTTGACGGGTGTGCCATTATTGATGGTATCTTCGGGTGGTTCTTCGTTGGTGGCTTCGATGGCAAGTTTAGGCTTAGCCCAGAATGAACTGATCAGGATCAGAAAGGAAAACGATGAGGATCATAGCGGGCAAATATAAAAGAACACCTTTACAGACCCTGGAAGGGGAAGAGATCACCAGACCGACCAGAGACATGGTCAAGGAAGCTCTGTTTTCTACGATCACCGTCTATTCCGATACGAAATTTCTTGATCTTTTTGCCGGCTCGGGAGCGATAGGACTGGAAGCATTGTCCAGAGGGGCTCAGGAAGTCGTCTTCAACGATGCCAACAAACAGGCGGTGAAGATCATCAAGGCCAATCTGCATAAGGTCCATGAAGAGCGAGAAGTCTACGAGCTGGATTTCAAGGACTGTCTGATAAAACTTGCAGGCTATGGTTTTGATTACATTTATTGCGATCCGCCTTACGCTTTTGGTGAATATGAAAAGATCTTCGAATATGTCAAAAGATATGATGTATTGAACAAAGATGGCAAGATCGTCATCGAGACCCGCAAAGACCGGGATTTAAATGAAACATATGAAGATATGCATATATATAAGGAAAAAAGATACGGTATCAGTAAGCTGTTATACTACGGCAAAGGAGAAAATCAATGATCAAAGCTATTTATCCGGGAACATTCGATCCGATCACGATCGGTCACCTCGATGTGATCCTTAGATCCGCCAAGATCTTCGACAAGCTGATCGTGGCCGTGATGGAAAACCCCGTCAAGACCTGCACCTTCACCAAAGATGAGAGAGCTGAAATGATCAGAAAATGCATCAGTGAACTGGAGAATGTGGAAGTAGTAATCGGCGAGGGGCTGACGGTGTAACTGGCAAAGAAAAACGACTGCAACATCCTGATCAGAGGGGTCAGGGCGGTATCGGATTATGAATCGGAACTGGCTCTGGCGACGGCCAATATGAATCTGGAACCGGGTATCGAGACGGTCTTCATGGTTTCCAAACCCGAATTATCTTTCCTTTCTTCTTCGATCGCCAAGCAGATCGCTTCTTTCGGCGGGGATATCAGCGATTATATTCCGGGTATCATCATCAGGGAAGTTTCCGAGAAACTGTATAAATAATAAGGATATTATTATCCATTCATTAATGATCGAGTCCTTTTTAGAGGACTTTTTATATTGTCTTTTTTAGATGAAATAGTTTTTAGCACTTTATTGTTGACAGTGCTAAACGATTGGTGTATATTATTTTTAGCAATAGAGTGTTTAGAGTGCTAAAAAGGAGGAAGGCTGTATGGCATTGACACAGAGAATGGTCGAAATACTTAAGGCCATCGTTGATGAATTCGTATCGACAGCGGAACCGGTCGGTTCCAAGACCCTGGTCGATAAATACGGATTGCCTTATTCCAGTGCGACGATCAGAAACGATATGGCGACCCTGGAATCGCTGGGCTATCTGGAAAAGCCGCATACCTCGGCCGGCCGTATTCCTTCCAACAAAGGCTATCAGTACTATTGCGAACACCTTTTGAAGAAGGACATGGATGAGGAAGTCAAATATGCCTTGTCCAACATCTTCGATCGCCGTTCGGCCAATCTTGAGGATGCGATCAAAGCTTCCTGCCGTATCGTTTCCGATATGACCAATCTGGCGACGGGCATGTTGGGTCCGGATGCGAAGAATCAGACGCTGGAACACATCAAAGTCTTCCAGATCGACCCCAAAACGGCTGTCTGTGTCTTCATAACCAATACCGGTTATACCGAAAACAAGACCTTCAATTTCCAGGAGGAGGTCACGATCGAAGATATCGAGACCTGTACCGACATCCTCAATGACCGTTTAAAGGGCACGATGATCGCCGATCTGCCGGATAAGCTGGAGTCGATCAAGCCGCTGCTCAATCGCTCCGTCCAGCGTTTCGAGATGCTGTACAACGCTTTTGCGGGAGCCTTCGTCAAGTTCGCTTCAGATACGCTGTATTTCGATGGTACTTCCAATATGATGTATCAGCCGGAATATGCGGATATCGAAAAATTAAAACAGCTGACGAGGTTCTTCGACGATTCCAAGCTCTTCAGGAGCCTGGTCGACAAGCAGGTGAGCGAAAATGAGGTCATTGCCGTGACCCCGAAAGGTACCGAATTAGTCTGGAAGGATGACATCGCCATCGTTTCCAGTGAGATAAGGATCTCCGAGAATCCCGAAGACAATGCCCGTCTGATGGTCGTCGGACCAAGACGTATGGAGTACAGCCGGGTCGTCAATCTTCTGGATTTCATCTGTAAGGAGATCGAGGATATGTTCCATTAGAAAGGAGCTTTATGGCTGAAGAGAAAAAAGAAGATGTAAAAGATATTCCCGAACAGGAGGAAGTCAAACAAGAAGCGGAAACGCTTGAGGAAGAAGTAGCCGAAGAGCTTCCGGAAGAAGAGGAGGAGATCGTCGAAGATCTCAATGAAGAAGCTGAAGTCGACAGGCTGATGAAGGAAGTCGACAGGCTCAAGAATGAATATGCCAGAGCCTACGCCGATACGGAAAACCTGAAGAAGCGGCTGATGGCGGAAGCGGAACTGTCCCGCAAATACCGCATCCAGAGCTTCGCCAAGGAAGTTCTGCCGGTGATCGACAATCTGGAAAGAGCATTGGCTACGGAAGTCCATGAAAGTGATGAGGGCTTCAAAAAAGGCATTCAGATGACATACGATCAGCTCTTGAACGCTTTAAAAAACGAGGGCGTGGAAGTGATCGACTGTCTGAACAAGCCCTTCGATCCCAATCTGCAGCAGGCTATCATGCAGGAGAAGAAAGAAGATGTGGAATCAGGTATCGTCATCGAAGTATTACAGAAAGGTTATCTATTGAAAGATCGTATCTTGAGACCGGCAATGGTCAAGATCAGTGAATAAAATAAGGAGGATTTGATTTATGAGCAAGATCATAGGAATTGACTTAGGTACAACCAACAGCTGCGTTTCCGTTATGGAAGGCAAAGAAGTTAAAGTTATTACCAACCCTGAAGGAAACCGTACGACTCCTTCCGTCGTCGCATTTAAAGACGGTGAGATCATCGTCGGCGATGCGGCCAAGAGACAGGTCGTCACGAACAAGGATTCCGTCTCTTCGATCAAGAGACTGATGGGTTCTAGTGAAAAAGTCCATGTCAATGGCAAGGATTATACGCCGCAGGAGATCTCGGCGATGATCTTACAGTATATGAAGAAGTATGCGGAAGGCTATTTAGGCGAACCGGTCACCAAGGCCGTCATCACCGTTCCGGCTTACTTCAACGACGCTCAGCGTCAGGCGACCCAGGACGCCGGCAAGATCGCCGGTTTCGACGTCGAAAGGATCATCAACGAACCGACAGCCGCTGCTTTGGCTTTCGGTATCGATAAGACGGATAAGGAACAGAAAGTCCTGGTCTTCGACTTAGGCGGTGGCACTTTCGATGTCTCCATCCTGGATCTGGCCGATGGAACTTTCGAAGTTCTGGCAACTGCTGGTGACAACCATCTGGGTGGTGATGACTTCGATAACGTCGTCGTCGACTGGATGGCTGATGAATTCAAGAGAGAACATCACGGTATCGATTTGAAGAATGACCGTATGTCTTTACAGAGATTAAAGGAAGCGGCTGAAAAGGCCAAGAAGGATCTGAGCTCCATGGTCCAGACCCACATTTCGCTGCCGTTTATTTCCGCCGATGAATCAGGTCCTTTGCATCTGGATATGGATCTGACCAGAGCCAACTTCGATAAGATGACCAAGTTCCTGGTCGACAGGACGGTCGGTCCGGTCAGACAGGCTCTCAAGGATGCGGGTCTTACGCCATCTGATATCGATCAGGTCTTACTGGTTGGTGGTTCGACCAGAATGATCTCGGTCCAGGAAGCTGTCAGAAGCGAACTGGGCAAAGAGCCCAACAAGTCCGTCAATCCGGATGAAGTCGTGGCCATGGGTGCAGCTATCCAGGGCGGCGTCATCGCCGGTGATGTCAAGGATGTCTTACTGCTGGATGTCACGCCTTTATCATTAGGTATCGAAACCTTAGGCGGTGTCATGACGGTCCTGATCCCGAGAAATACCACGATCCCGACGCAGAAGTCGCAGATCTTCTCGACTGCGGCCGACAATCAGCCGGCTGTCGATATCCATGTTTTACAGGGTGAAAGACCGATGGCGGCCGACAACAAGACTTTAGGCAACTTCCAGCTGACCGGCATTGCCCCGGCCAGAAGGGGTATCCCGCAGATCGAAGTAACCTTCGACATCGACGCGAACGGTATCGT
>JAFRIG010000031.1 GCA_017432895.1 Erysipelotrichaceae bacterium
ACAATGACACATAATCGTCAAAAAATGTGTTAAATCTAGTCCAAAAGTCAACTTTTAAAATAATGAACGATGTTCAATAGTTGAAAATTCAACTAAGAACGCTATAAACTCAGAATTTTCTCAAAATCGGGTTTGAGTCCTGTATCTTTACTGGTAACGAAAAAATTCTGCGGCATATCATATCCGGGCAAGGGATTGCCTTCCACGATCACGGGACCCTTATCCGTGATAGCGATATCCCAGCCTACATAGCGGACATGTTTTTCTACCTTGGCTGCCTTCTTGCATAATTGCAGAGCTTTTTCAAAATAAGGTACTTTAAAACCGATCAGATCCAAACCCGTAGTCGGATGTTTCTCATAAGTCGTGATCGTCTTATCCGACCAGCAGGGATTAACGATCTCACCATCTTCAGATAAAACGGTATAAATACCTCCCGATCCGACATTGTCCACCATCATATCCCCTATCCCTATCCTTTGTAAGGCATACATGACATGGGCCTCATCGTTATTGTCTAATAAGGTCGTGATCCTGATGGTATTGATCGATTCTTTATGAAGTTTAGCCATTTCTTTATGTTGCACGATACTTTCTTCGATAAAAAGATGGTTTTCTTTCAGATATTCATAAATCTGTTTCAGATCACTTTTTTCATCAAGATAGATGTTCTTATAGATGCCTTTGCCCGAACAGGAATCAGCCGGCTTGCAGAAAAAGACGTTCTTATCTTTACAGAAGCTTACAAAGTCTTCATATGTTGAATTATTAATATCCAGAAACTCTCTGCCCAAAAGATCTTTAAAGATCACATTGAACTTTAATTTATCATTGAACAGTTCAATATATTCCGGATCATTGAGTTTCTTGAATAAGTATTGGGAATAATCGAAAGTGACATAGGTCTTTCTTTTTTCTTTAGGTTTGTCTACAAAATGAAAAAGGTTGTATTCCATATAGCCGATATGATCATTCAAGATACATAAGGCCATATCAGCCAATATAAACAAAGTATTCTTACCCGAATACTCATGGACAGCCCTGGCATTGGCATACATCCTTTTAAAGCTCGACAATTCAAAACGATCGAAGATTGAACTCATAACAATATTTTAATTGTTTTTCCTATGAAAGTCATAGCAACTATTCTTTATATTTTATCGGAGTATTATTGCGAGGCCATTTATATCCGTCCTCTTTCATAGGACTTTTAGGGTTTTTATATCGGCCTAACGTCCATGTTATTATTAAGTTGTAAAAAAGCTTCTTCACAAAAGAATTATCAGAATATAGTATTGCAGACTTCCTATAATTTATTTTTGAAATTCGTTACAGGGAATCCTGTAAAAACAGCTATCACCGGAAAGAACTGCCACTTTCTCTTTAACTCTTTTATGAAGAAATGCGAGAAAGGTAGAAAAAAATGTTGTATCTTCTTGAAAGAGATGGCCTATCTGAAGACGTTCTCAAATCACTCTCATATAGAACATCCTTAAATAAAAGCCTGAAAGGAAAGTTAAGAACATTTAATAAAATCGACTTGCTTAACGAAGCACTTCATATAGTCGACTGGTATGACCTGGAAAAAGGTGATATTTTAGATAATGTCGCTATTGATTACAGGATAAAATCAGAACAATCAATCATTAACAAGTATTACAGGTACTATCCGGACAGAGATACGGAGAAAGTATTCAACGACTTGCTGGGCTTCAGATCGCTGTGTGATTCTTATGACGATATAATAGCTCTTCAAAAAATGAAATATTTTAAGGTTGTGGATATGTCTAAAGGTAAAGCTGATGACGACGGATACAGAGGCGTACATCTATATTTCCAAATCGACCATTACCACTACCCTTTGGAAATCCAATACAATACGTTGTATGACAGATATCTTAATGACTGGCTGCATGATTTTGTATACAAAAAAAAGGTTATGATGACTCTGTTGGCAGGAATTTGCGCAAACAGTATGAAGATGGTAAAATCAAAAACAAAGATGAGTTCAAGGAGGAATTAAGAAATGTGTTACTTGGTAGCAAAAGATATCAATAAAGAAGGAAGCATTCTTCTTAAGACCAAGCACGGCAAAGAGTTAGTCGATTTCAAACACGAGTTAATTTCTCTTGTGGGAAACGACAGAATTCAGCTGGTTACTATAAGCAGACCTTCCGCATATGGAGAATACGAACCATATAAGCTGGTATCTGATAAAGAAGAATTTAAAGCCAGCGTTCTAGCGTTATAACAGCACAAAGCCAAAAGTGCTGTTTTTTATCTTTTTGTTTGAACTTAGTATCTAACCATGTAATACGTTGAGCATTATTATTGGAATTAAAAGCCATCTGGTGATATATTTTTTATTGGAGATTATTATGGATAGAGAAGAAAAGATAAGACAGATCGAAAAGACGATCGAAAAAGTCAGACCATATATTCAAAACGACGGCGGCGATGTCCAGTTCGTCAAACTGGAAGACGACATCGTCTACGTATCCGTACACGGTGCCTGCGTCGGCTGCATGGCTTTGGATTATACCCTCAAGGAAGGGGTCGAAGCCCTGATACTCGACGAAGTCGAAGGGATCAAAGAAGTTAGGTTGGCTTAAAAAAGTTCACAGCATGTGAACTTTTATTATCGATCGTTTACTTGAACAATGACACATTTGAGATAGTCGGAAACATTGTGCCCGATGATGATAGGATGATCGGGAGCTTGCGCTCGGTTTTCAACTAATCTCAAACGCTTATGGGCATCATTGGCCGCCGACAGGATGATCTTCATGAACATTTCCCTTTCCATATATTCACTGCAGGAACAGGTCACCAGGAAACCTCCGGGTTTTAAGATCTTCATAGCCCGATAATTTATCTCCTTATAGCCTTTAGAAGCGTTCTTTAAAGAAGACTTTGATTTGGTAAAAGCCGGTGGATCCAGAACTATCACATCAAATACTTCCCCTTTTTCTTCCATCTCTTTTAAATAATCAAAGATATCGGCGACGATGAATTTTGTATTTTTAAAACCATTGAGTTCACTGTTTTCGATCGCCTGATCGATAGCCAATTGCGAAGCATCGATACCGATAACTTCCTTAGCTACCATAGCTGCACTTAACGCAAAACCGCCCGTATGGGTACAGCAGTCCAGAACCCTCTTATTCTCGCAAAGTTTACGGATAGCCAGATGATTGTATTTCTGATCAAGGAAATAACCCGTCTTTTGGCCTTCGGCCACATCGACGATGAGTTTTACCCCGTTTTCTTCAACTTCGATCCTGGTTTCAAAAGGTTCACTCAAGAATCCTTTGACTCTTTCCAAGCCTTCCAGAGTCCTGACTCTGGCATCGCTTCTTTCATAGATGCCTTTGATACATACATCATCTTCCTGAAGTACTTCCATTAAAGACTCGCATAACAGTTCTTTTCTTACATCCATACCTAAGGTATCGATCTCAAAAACCAGGATGTCGTTGAACTTGTCAACGATAAGACCCGGCAGACGATCGGAATCGGAAAACACGATACGGCAGCACTTGGTATCGACGACACTCTTACGGTAGTTCCAGGCATCATAAAAACGTCTCTTAAAGAATTCTTTGTCTATAATATCTTCTTTATTTCTTGTTAAGATCCTGATCCTGATCTTGGAATGATCATTGATATAACCGTAACCCAAAAAATCATCCTTAAAAGAGACGACTTCCACGATATCCCCGTTATCATATGAACCGGAAACTTTATCGATCTCGTTATCGTAGATCCATAAACCGCCTGCAGAAAGCGTTCTGCCTTCATTTTTCTTTAGTGTGACTTTGATCATAGAAACATTATAACCCATAAAGAAAACGGAAACTAAGTTCCGCTTTCTACTTTATTTGAGTGCTTCAGCACACCTGTCGCACAGACCATCCTCGTTTTCTTCTTCAACGATGTTCCAGCAGCGCGGACAGACATGACCTTTGGCCATCTCGATCTTGACTTCAATGTTGTCGTACTTGGTCAGTTCTTCTTCGACGAAGGAGACTTTGGCAATGATCAGCCACTGGTTGATCTTGTTTCCAAAGGCATCTTCGAGAAGCTTACGGTCTTCAGCATTGACATGAAGCAGCGCATGAGCCTGCATCGGCTTATCGATGATCTTAGCATTGATTGCCTCTTCTCTGGCCTTGAAGATGTCGCTTCTGATCTCGTGGAGTCGGGCAAAGTTCTGTTTAATAACATCTTCACCTTCAAAGTTCTGAGTCTCAGGGAAGTGAACGTAGTGGACGCTTTCGGCTTCCTTGGAACCAAAGAAGGTCCAGACTTCATCAGCCGTATAGACCAGGATCGGCGACCACAGTTTGACCAGATAGTCGACTGCCGTATATAGAACGGTCTGGATCTTTCTGCGGCGTGGCGAATCCAATCTGTCGCAATACAGGATATCCTTAGCGAAGTCGCAGTAGTAGCTGGAGAGCTCGTTGGTCATAAAGTTGGTCATGGTCGAGGAAGCTAAGACGAAATCGTAGTTGTCATAGGCTTCTTCAACTTTTCTGGCCATATCGTTCAGCGCTATCAGCATGTACTTGTCGACCGGTTCAAGATCCTCATATGGGACCATCATATCTTTAGTGAAGTCTTCACTATTGATGTTGCCCAACATGAAACGGAAGGTGTTCCTGATCTTGCGATACTGGTCGGAGACCTGTTTCAGGTTGGAATCACCGATCCTCATATCGGCTTTGAAATCTTCCGAAGCGGCCCATAATCTGAGGATATCGGCGCCGTACTGTTTGATGATATCCAGCGGATCGACGACATTGCCTACCGATTTATGCATAGCCTCGCCTTTAGAGTCACAGACATAGCCATGGGATAAGACTGATTTATATGGTGCCACGCCATGGTTGGCTACGGAAACGATCAGCGAGGAGTTGAACCAGCCTCGATACTGGTCGGAGCCTTCAAAATACAGGTCGCAGGGATAAGAATAGCCTCTGGCGATCAGTTCGTTCCAGGAAGAACCGGAATCAAACCACACGTCCATAATATCGGTCTCTTTGGTGAACTTGCCGTTGGGAGAGGCAGGATTACTGTAACCTTCAGGCAAGAGATCTTTGGCTTCCGATTCAAACCAGACGTTGGAACCGTGCTCATCAAAGAGTTTGGCGATATGTTCGAAGACTTCCGCCTCGATGATCGGGGTCTTGTCTTCGTTGTAGATGATCGGGATCGGAACACCCCATAAACGCTGTCTTGAGATACACCAGTCTTTACGGTCTTTGACCATGTTGGTCAGACGCAGTTCACCAAAAGAGTTGATCCATTTGACGCTCTTGATCGCTTCCAAAAGCTGCGGCTTGATCTTTTCGATCGAAGCAAACCACTGCGTCGTCGCTCTAAAGATGACCGGTTTCTTCAATCTGTCGTCATGAGGATAGGAGTGAGTCACCCATTCAAGTTTTAAGAGATGCTCAGTCTCATCCAGCCTTTGGGTGATAGTCTTGTTGGCGTCGAAGACGAACTGGCCTTCAAGCCATTCGCCGGCTTCCGCCGTCATGCAGCCCTTCTCATCGACCGGGCAAACGGTAGGAAGTCCATATCTTTGGGTCGTATAGAAGTCGTCCAAACCATGGCCACCGGCCGTATGGACACAGCCTGTACCATCTTCATCGGTGACATAGTCAGCCAGACAGATGACGGATTCCCTTTTTTCCGGATATAAGACCTGCTTGCAGACAAGACCTTCCAGTTCTCTTCCTTTGAAAGTCTTAAGTACTTCGTATTCGCTTAATTCAAACTTCTCCATCAAAGAAGCAACCAAATTCTCCAACATGATCAGCTTGCCCTTGGCACATTTGACTACGGCATAAGTTAGATCAGGATGCAAAGTAATAGCTACGTTGGCCGGTAAGGTCCAGGGAGTCGTGGTCCAGATGACGAACTTCTCATCCCCTTCCAGAACGCCCTTGCCATCCTTGACATCGAAGGTCACAAAGATCGTCGGATCCTTGCGGTCGAAATAGACAATCTCGGAATCGGCGATCGCCGTCTCCTGATAAGGTGACCAGTAGATAGGCTTCAAGCCCTGGAAGATCATGCCATCCAAAGCCATCTTGGCAAAGGATCTGATCTGACGGCCTTCAAATTCCTTGAACAGGGTGATATAGGGATTGTCATAGTCGGCCACTTCACCCAGTCTTTTTTCCGTTTCCATCTGCTGGGCGATCTGCTTATGAGCGTATTCCTCGCATTTTTCCCTGAATTCTCTGGCCGATACTTCCTTGCGGTTGACACCGAGCTTCTGTACGGCGTTTTCGATCGGCAGACCATGGGTATCCCAGCCCGGGAAAAACGGCGTATAGTAGCCGGCCATCGCCTTGGATCTGACGATGATGTCCTTGATGATGCGGTTCATCGCCGTACCGGCATGGAGGTTGCCATTGGCATAAGGCGGACCATCATGTAAAACAAAAGGCGTATGATCTTCGTTCTTTTTTAAGATCTTGTGATAGTGATCGTCATCTTCCCATCTTTTTAAGATATCGGGCTCTTTCTTAGGCAGATTGCCCCTCATCTCAAAAGCGGTATTCGGCATGTGAAGTGTGTCTTTGTATTCCATATCTAACTCCCTTTCAAAGAAAAAGGTGCTACCAAAGGTCGCTGTATCAGCGAGGTACCACCTTCATTTGTTGCTCAAACTCTTAACGCGAGTAACGCCGGCAGTTTTCTTTACCGGAGCTCCTAAGTGATTCCCGTGAAACTGTGCATTGGCTTACACCTACCGCCAACTCTCTATGACACCCATGACACGGACATGTCTTATTCTTTGCTTAGTCTTCGTTTAAATTGATATCACCGCCGACCTGCAGATTCTTCGGTGAACAAAGGATGACGTTTTCCCCGACCTTCTTGATCGAACCATCGACGCCATATACGACGCCCGAGAGGAAGTCAATGATCCTCTGACGGTATTCGGAAGGCATGCGATGCAGATTGACGCAGCAGGCCCTCTTGGATTTGATGTGATGGCCTATCTCTTCCGCCTCATCGAAGTTGCGCGGTTCAAACAGTACGATATTGGTATTTGCCGTGATCGAAGACGATCCCTGCAAAGTACCTCTTTCATATGGCGAAACAGCCTCGGCTTCTTCTTCCGTCAGTTCCAGCTGTTCTTCGTCTTCTTCTTCAGGTGCAATGAATTCTTTTAATCTGTCGCCAAGTCCCATATTAATCTCCTTCAATACCTTTCTATTTTAGCAACTCAAAGCGCTTTAATCAACTTATTGACTACCAAATAATTGTAAAAGCCCTCATCCAAAACATCGTCCGTTTCCTCGAATCCGTAATGCTTAAGTTCCTCGCTGCAGTTGTCTACGATCACCGGATGACCCACACTCTGTAACATCTCCAGATCATTGATCCCGTCACCAAAGGCGTAGGTATCTTCTAACGGTATATTGAGGTATTCGATGACCCTCTTGGTCGCCGTGCCCTTGTTTATGCCTTTGATGTTGACATCGAAGGAATCGGTATATTTATGAGGCGCCAGGTCGACGTAGTCTTTAAGTTCTTTACCGGCCTTATCCATATCTTCTTTATTGAAGAAACCGATCATCGAGATCAGACATTTAGCTTCAATATCCCCTTCTTCCTTGAAACCCAGGAAGGACTGTCCCCAGATCTCCATGAACTTGAGAAAGGATGGTGAAGTAAGTGAATCGACATACATTTCATCGAGAGCTTCCAATATATAGAAACCGTTGTTGTTTCTGACGGCTTGCCTGATCTTTTCCAGCTGTAAGGAAGAGAAATATTCCGCAAAGATCTCTTCACCATTAAGTGATGCATAGGCGCCATTACACAAGATGTAGCCGTTAGGTTCTAAAGACATGATCTGTTTACCCAAAAGCCCTCGGCAGCGGCCGGAAGCAATGAAGACATAATTCTCCTTCATCAGTTCCTTGACCGCATAGCGGGTCTTAAACGAGACATCGTTCATTTGCCTGGCCCCGTCCAACAATGTGCCATCGATATCACAGAAAAACAGTTTCTTCATACCTTGTCCATTATACAAAAAAGACAAGAGCTTGTCTTGTCTAGAAGCGTTCGTGCAGCTTGATACAGCTGGTAACTTTGTAGCCGGCCTCCTTGAGCTCTTCGGAAATGTCCTTGTAGCCATAGGAGATGACGACGACCTCGATGCCGCGGTTGTTGTTGTAGACGGCGAGATTGGAGATGGAAACGTCCTTCTCTTTGAAGATACGGCAGATGTTTTCCATAATGCCCGGCTTGTCTTCCGCGATGGAAATGACATAGCGGATACCATTGTGGTTGTAACCCAGCAGATCGATGAAAGCCGTAAAGATGTCGTTGTGGGTGATGATACCGATGAGCTTATAGTCCTCATCCACGACCGGCAGACAGCCGATATCGTTCTTTCTAAGTAACGTCGCTGCCTCTTCCAGCAGAGCCTCCTTGCCGATGGTGATGACATCTTTGATCATGATATCCTTGATCAATAGCTTATTTAGCAGATAGTTGATCTCAAAGACCGAAAGCGACGTGGCATTGTTAGGCGTATTGCTTTTGATGACCGACTCGGTAACCAATCCCACAAGCTTCCCGCTGCCGTCAACTACCGGCAGACGATGCAAAGTATTGTCCGACATCAGACTTATCGCTTCCGAAACCGACTGATTGGGTCCAATGACGATAGGATTTAAGACCATATTATCTTTTACGTACATGCTTAACCTCCCAGATAGGCTTTCTTGATATCTTCGCTATTGAGCAGTTCTTCTCCTGTACCTGACATGACGATCCTGCCTGTTTCGATGACATAGGCCCTATCGGCAATGCCCAATGCCATCTTGGCATTCTGCTCGACCAGAAGTATCGTAACGCCCTGACTGTTTATATTCTTAATTATATCGAAAATTTCCTTGACCAGTAAGGGGGATAGACCCATACTGGGCTCATCCAGCAGCATGATCTTGGGCTTGCCCATCAAAGCCCTGCCCATCGCCAGCATCTGCTGCTCGCCACCGGATAAGGTTCCGGCCAGCTGTTTTCTTCTTTCTTCAAGTCGCGGAAAGAGCTCAAAGACCTTCTTCATGTCTTCTTCGATCCCTTCCTTGTCCTTGCGGGCATAGGCACCTAAGGTCAGATTTTCTTCGATCGTCTGCTGGGCAAAGACCCTTCTTCCTTCGGGACATTGCACGATGCCCAAAGAGACGATCTTATGGGCCGGTATCTTATTGATGACTTTATCATCGAGACTGATCGTACCGCCACTGGGTTTAATGAGACCGGAGATCGTATGCATTGTGGTCGTCTTGCCGGCGCCATTGGCCCCGATCAAAGCGACGATCTCCCCGTCTTTCACTTCAAAATCGATACCCTTGACGGCTTCGATCATCCCATAGTTAACTTTAAGGTTTTCAACTTTGAGCATATCAATCTCCCAAATAAGCCTTGATGACTTCCGGATTGTTCTGAACTTCTTCCGGTGTACCGTTCATCAGCACCTGGCCGAAATTCAAAACCGTGATCTTTTCGCAAACCCCCATGACCAGTTTCATGTCATGTTCGATCAGAAGGACGGCGATATCGAAATCATCTCTGATCTGTCTGATCGTCTTCATGAGTTCTTCCGTCTCGACCGGGTTCATGCCCGCTGCCGGCTCATCCAGTAACAGCAGACAAGGCTTACTGGCAAGAGCTCGGGCGATCTCCAGTCTTCTTTGCGCACCATAGGGCAAAGAACCGGCTTTATAGTCCGCAAAATCATCAAGTTTAAAGATCTTTAACAGTTCGATCGCTTCCTCATGGATCCTTCTTTCTTCTCTACGGTATTTGGGCGTATGGAAAAAGGAATCGAAAAGCGCATAGTTTATATAGTTGTGCATGCCGATCTTGACGTTGTCTTCAACGCTCTGATTGGCGAATAACCGGATATTCTGGAAAGTACGGGCCACCCCGTTCTTGTTTACTTCGATCGTCGACTTGCCCTTGATGTCTTCCCCATTGATAAAGATCTCACCACGGGAAGGATCATAGACTTTCGTGAGCAGATTAAAGACCGTGGTCTTGCCGGCACCGTTGGGGCCGATGAGACCATAGATGTCGTTTTTGCCGACTTTGATGCTGAAATTGTTGACAGCCGTCAGACCGCCAAAATCAATTCCCAGATTTTTGGTTTCAAGTACGTATTCAGACATCGTTATCCTTTCCTCACGACAAGCGATCTCAGCTTTTCTTTAAACTTATTCAGATAAGACATGATCGTCACGTTATTGCTTATAAGCATGACTGCGATCAAAACAACCGAATAGATGATCATCCGGTAATCATTAAACTGTCTTAATGCTTCCGGCAGCACCAGCAGCAAAGCCGTGGATATCATCGTACCCGTCATATTGCCTAATCCGCCTAAAACGACATAAACCAGAATTAAGATCGACAGGTTGAAATCGAATTTCGTCGCCTTGAAGCTCGAAAAACTCAGGCCATACAAAGCACCGGCCATACCGGCCAAAGCCGCCGAAATGACAAAAGCCAGAAGTTTATAGTTGGTAGTCGAAACACCGACCGAACTGGCTGCGATCTTATTGTCGCGGCAAGCCATGATGGCCCTGCCCTGTTTGGAATCGATCAGATTGTAGATGATCGTCAAAGTGATGAGTATCAGTATGATACCGGCTGTAAAGGTCGAGAGCTTACTGGGAACATTGGCACCGATGGCACCTTTGATGATCATGGTTCCGCTTGCTTCCAGATTGGTCGTATCTTCAATAAAGGCAAAATGAAGACCCTTTGAATCCATACCGACATAAAGGTTCAAAAGCAAGGTCTTAATGATCTGACAGAAAGCCAGCGTGACGATGGCCAGATAGTCACCCTGTAATTTCAAAACCGGAATACCGATCAAAGCGCCGCAGATACCCGAACAGATACCGCCAAATAATAATGCCAGCATCAGTACAACGGCTTTGTTTGGAATAAAGGATGCAAAGACTGCGGCGGCCACCGTACCAAAGAAAGCCCCGACCGACATGAAACCGGCCTGGCCCAGGCACAGATCACCCAGATAGCCGACCAGCAGGTTTAAAGCCAAAGCGGCTACGATATAAGCGCAGGTCGGGATCAGCAGGTTTTTGATCGTATTGGAAATATTGCCGCTTACGATCGCCGATTGAATGATGATATAAGTTACCAGTACCAAAAGATAAGAGATAACTCTTTTTCTGTTTTTGGCGGAAAAGATCGTTTGCATAAACTGTTTCACTTTTTCCATAGGCACCTACACTTTCTCCGAGGCCTTTTTGCCTAAAAGACCCGTAGGCTTAAACAGCAAAACAAGGATCAGTACACTAAACACGATCGCATCGGTCAGTTCCGAAGAGATATATACCTTAGCGATAAATTCGATCACACCCAGCATCAGTCCGCCTAAAAAGGCGCCGGGTATCGAACCGATTCCGCCTAAAACCGCTGCCGTGAAAGCCTTGATGCCAGGCATCGAACCCAAGGTAGGCGTAACAGTTGGATAAGTCGCACAAAGAAGGACTGAAGCCACGGCCGCCAGACCTGAGCCGATCGCAAAAGTCAAAGAAATGACGCTGTCGACATTGATGCCCATCAAACGGGCGGCATCTTTGTCTTCCGAACAGGCTCGCATGGCCTTGCCCAGTTTGGTATATCTGACAAATAAAGTCAGTCCCAGCATGATGGCCAGACAGATGAAGATCGTGATCAGGATCTGATAAGAGATCTTCAACTGACCGTTAAACAGTTCAATGAAACCATAGTCCAGGATCGTCGGAAAGATCTTGGAAGTCGAACCCCAAAGAAGTAAAGCTGCGTTTTGCAGAAAATAGCTGACACCGATCGCCGTGATAAGCACCGCCAAAGAAGTGGCACTTCTTAATGGCTTATAGGCCAGCTTTTCGATACTCATGCCAAGCACCGTACATAAAGCCATGGCTGCAATGATCGCGATCGGAAGCGGGAGATTGAATCTGAACAAAGCAAAAAAAGCAACATAGGCACCGATCATGATGACGTCCCCATGCGCAAAATTCAGCATCTTCGCGATGCCGTATACCATCGTATATCCTAAGGCGATGATCGCGTAGATCGATCCCAGCCTTATTCCGCTGATCAAATATGCAATAAACTCCATAATCACCTATCTTCCAAAAACACAAGAAGGAAAGGCCTGACTAGTCAAGCCTTTCCTTAATGATAACAGATTTAGTTAGCCGCTACCAACGCACCGTCTTCGATTCTGAAGACAAGCGGATCTTTAACGACAGCACCGCTGGCATCCCAGGTCATATCCTTGCCTGTTAAGCCGGAGTAAGACATCGTCTTGAACTGTTCTTTGACGATCGGTGTGATCTCATCTTTAGTCATATCAGCCGTTGCACCGCCGTTGACTAAAGCATTGTAGATAGCGTAAACGACATCGTAGCCGTCAGCCGCAAACTGGTTAGGATTGTTGCCGACTTTGGCGACGAACTTGGAAACGAAGGACTGCGTAGCCTCATCCGGTGCGGAATAAGCAAACGGTGTGAGGTAGTAGACACCTTCAAACATCGCAACATCGACACCTTCCTGCTCCAGAGCGCCATCGAAACCATCGACACCGAAGAAGATAGGACTTAAACCGGCATCCTGGAACGCCTTGATGATCTGGGTATCATCTTCGTAGTATAACGGCAGGAATACGACTTCAGCCTCGGCAAACTGAGCAGCCGGGAAATCGGTAGCATTGTCAGATGTAAAGTTGTAGGCATCCATCAGATCCAGACCCTTGGCAGCCGCTTCTTCCTTGAAGGAAGCCGCAACACCGGTGGAGTATTCATCATCCGACTTGACAAACATTGCAACCTTTGTGCCTAAGCCATGTTCAGCAATGTAATCGGCAGCCGCAACACCCTGTTCCGGATCGGCGAAGCACATACGGTAAATGGAATCACCCTTGGCAATGATATCAGGTGCGGAACCCGACGGAGTCATAGCGAAGTAACCGTCTTCCTGATAGCTGTCGGCAACAGCCAATGAAGAACCGGTCGTGACACAAAGCATGGAAACATCCATACCCCAGTCAACCAGCTGAGCGTAGCAGTTAGTAGCCTTTTCGCCATCAGCCTCATCATCCAGAATGTTGATCTCGAACTGAATGCCGCCTAAAGCGTTGATCTCTTCGACAGCGATCTCAGCACCGGCCTTAACGGCAATGCCATACTGGGCAGCCGGGCCTGTTAAAGGACCGGAACCGCCGATCTTGATCGTAGTCTTAGCCGGAGCTTCATCTCCGGATTCACTGCTGCCGCCACCATTGGAATTTGAGCAGCCGGCGAGTGTCAGTACACAGAGGATACTGAGCAATACAACCAATAATTTTTTCATAATTCTCTTCCTTTCGATTTATAGAAACAGTTTTACTGTTACTACCAAAATAAAAGATGAGCTCAGCGATAACGTCAAGCTCATCATCCTAACAATTCAATGGCTCTCAATTATCGAAATATCAGCACGCCTGCATAATAATAACGCCACGTAAACCGCGTAGTACCAACAGATCGATAACCAGAATAAGACCATCAGCTACAAAAGAGATCATATCCTTTACACAATGTCGTTTCATCTTCGATCTCCTTTCTTTCTGTATGGATATAGTTTAACACAGTAAAAGTACCTGTCAACGCTTTTTCGTGTAAAATTTTACAGAATTTAAATTATTTTCAAATAAAAATGTAAATTCTTTCAAAGCTTTTATGTTAGAATTATCCCATGAGTGTATATCTGCCTGAAGGATACAAATCCTCCCTGGATCTCTATGAGACCCAATCCTCGATCTCTTTCATCAAAAGAGTCTTTGAAGAAAAACTTACCAAAGCTTTGAGCCTTAAAAGAGTATCGGCTCCCCTTTTCGTTTTGAAAGCTACCGGATTAAATGATGATCTCGATGGCAAGGCGGAAGCCGTAAGCTTCAACGCTCCCTTTATCGACAAGGAATGCGTCATCGTCCACTCATTAGCCAAATGGAAAAGGATGGCCTTATACAATTACGACTTTTATGAAGGAAACGGCCTCTATACCGATATGAACGCCATCCGCAAGGATGAAAAGATCGACAATCTGCATTCGATCTACGTCGACCAGTGGGACTGGGAAAAAGTCATAAACAAGGAGCAAAGAAATACCGCTTATCTCTACGACACCGTCGAAAAGATCCATCAGTGCATACTCGAGACTTTAGATGCCATAAAGGAAAAACATCCTTCGATCGATACGAAATTATCCGAAAAGCTCTATTTCTTCGATGCTGAAGAAGTCTTGCAGATGTATCCAGATCTCGACAGCAAACAAAGAGAAAATGAACTTTTAAGAAAATACAGGTCCGTCTTCATCAAAGGCATCGGTCATAAACTATCTAACGGCCTGCCCCATGACGATCGAGCCGCCGATTACGACGATTGGGATCTAAATGGCGATCTGCTTTACTACAACGAATTACTGAATTGTGCCTTTGAAGTTTCTTCCATGGGCATCAGAGTCGATGAGAACTCTCTGGTCAGCCAGCTGAAACTGAAAGATGAGGAATACAAACTGCAATACAAATATCACCGGATGATCGTCAATAAGGAACTTCCCTATACGATTGGCGGCGGTATTGGCGAGAGCAGACTATGTATGTTACTTATGAACAAGGCCCATATCGGCGAAGTACAGTCATCGATCTGGGATGAAGAGACTCTCTCCTATTGCAAGGAAAAGGAAGTTATCATACTCTGATCATCGTTTAAAAAGAATAAAATATTAGTATAAAGCACGGGCTTCTCGCGAAAGGCGGGATGTGCAGATTGATGCAGGCGCGTGTTTTTTCTATTCTCTATCATAAGAAAAAGAGGCTACTTATAGCCTGACTGCTAAGTCATCTAGTAAGAGCCTCTTTGTTTGTTATTCGCCTTTTTCTAAAGCCAGTGTTCTGGTCGTCAGGTTGCAGACCTCATCCGGTCCGTAGTACTGAATAGCACCGGGGTAAGTATAGCAGGTCTCGACTGCCCAGGTATCACGGTTGGCCTCGAAGTACTTGAACGGTTTGCCGTCAAGTTCGACTAAAGCCTTTCTGATGACCGGCTTGTCTTCGCCATGTCTTCTTTCCATGTTCATCATCTTGGTGATCGGCATGCCACCGGCGACCCATTCCTCAGCCGGTTTGGACAGGTTGGAGATCTTGGAGAGATAACCGTTGTAGCCATACTGTATCAGCATGAAGGCATTGTAGCCTAAAGAGTAGCAGTAGTCCGCATCGAAGTTGGACGGGAAGGCACATCTGCCTTCATAGCCGAAGAAGTGATGCAGAGCGGAGAACTTGCCCTTGTAGGTACCGTTCTTCTTTCTCTCTTCGAGATTTGCTTTAACTAAAGCGGAGAAGAGTTTCTCGGATTCGATCAGCGAGACCTGAACGTTGCCATGCGGGTCTCTGTCTAAGAACAGCTGCTGCTGTACCGTTTCCGGCAGATTCGCGAAGACGGCGAATGATTCGGCTGTCAGGCCTTTTTCGATGAAGTCGTATTTCTCTTTCCAGGAAGCCAGGGCATTGAATTCTTCAGCCTTGGCACCGGCTAAGAGTTCGTTGATCTCTTTGATCAATACGGAGAATTCCGGTACGAATTCGACCACGCCTTCCGGAATGATCGCCACACCGAAGTTCATGCCTTTTTCCGCTCTCTTGGCTACGGCATCGGCGATGTAATCGGCGATCTGCGCCAGAGACATCTTCTTTTCCGCAACTTCTTCGGAGACCAGACAGATATTGGCTTGCGTCTCTAAGGCACATTCCAGAGCGACATGGGAAGCTGAACGGCCCATGACCTTGACAAAGTGCCAGTATTTCTTGGCCGAGTTGGCATCTCTTTCGATGTTGCCGATGAGCTCGGAATAAGTCTTGGTTGCCGTATCGAAACCGAATGAGCACTCGATATCCTCGTTCTTCAAGTCGCCATCGATGGTCTTGGGACAGCCGATGACCTGAACGCCGGTCTCATGAGCGGCAAAGTATTCAGCCAGAACGGCGGCATTGGTATTGGAATCATCACCACCGATGATGACGATAGCCGTCACACCGTGTTTCTTGCATACTTCCGCAGCAACCGCAAACTGTTCTTCCGTTTCCAGTTTGGTACGGCCGGAACCGATGATATCGAAACCGCCCGTATTTCTGAACTGGTTGATGTATTCATCATCAAAGATCAGATAATCGTCTTCCAACAGACCGCTGGGTCCGCCTTTGAAGCCATATAGTACGTTTTCGGGATTAGTGGCCTTTAAAGCGTCATATAAGCCGCAAACGACGTTGTGGCCACCCGGAGCCTGACCGCCGGAAAGAATGACGCCGACGACCTGTTTCTTGGCCTCAGAGGTGTTTTCACCTTTTTCAAAAGTGATCTCCTTCTTGCCATAGGTATTCGGGAATAAAGCGGCGATCTTTTCCTGGTCGGCAACGGATTGCGTTGCCTCCCCTTCCTTTACGCAGATCGCGGCGATACCGTTTCTTAACATGCCCGGAAGCTTAGGTTCATATTTGAGTCTGGCTGCCTGCAATGGTGAAATCTTCATTATCTGTTCCTCCTGTATGTTTTAACACTATTATTATAAACGATAAGTACCGCTTTTTAGACAAAAGAAAAGCCGATTGCGCGGCTTTGACTAACTCTGACTTGTAATACTTCGTTTGATGCCGTTATAGACGATATAGGCGATAAGATAGATTCCGAAAAACACGAAGAAACCCAAGATCCCGGAAGCGATATCGTAGAAATCCATATCGCCCGTTCCCGACCAGGCCTGGCCGATCTCGATCGCAAAGCTCACTACAACCACGATCGTAAAAACATAAAGGAAAGTGATCAGCAGTTCCGCATGATTCTTGATCAGCCATTTGAAGATTGGCTGTATCACTACCAGCATGCAGAAGCCGAAGAAACCGATAATCAGAAAGTGCAGCTGCTTATCGGTCAGATCCAGACCGTGGTTATCGTTTATCGAAAGAAACTTGCTGTGAAGTTTGGTGATCAGAGTTATGAAATAGTATATGATCCTATACATACTAAAACCTCCTTTGCAACATAACTTATATTAAACTACGGCTTTGTAAAAGTAAAACTGCCCAAAGATGTGAACTTATGGGAATAAAACGACACCGCTTTTGCACGGTGTCGTTTGACTTATAGGATATGCATGAAAGCCATGCCGATAAAAACCATGATCAGCAGCACGATCACTGCGATCGGAAAGATCGTCAGAAAACCCGAGATCATCATCGCCGCCATATCACCCTTTTCCATGATGTCTTCAGGCGTGATCTCATAGCCGGGATCATATTTGGCGTCGTTTTTAGCCTTCTGCTCGAGCTGCCATTTCTTGGCCCGCTCATACCTGCCATTGAAAATCATTATTCCTGCTCTTCGTTTAACGGATGGTGGCAAGCCACGAAGTGGTCTTTTTCCATCTCACGCCATTCCGGTACGACCTGTTTACAGATCTCGGTGCAGTACTGGCAACGCGTATGGAACTTGCAGCCGCTGGGTGGATTGACGGGCGATGGGATATCGCCTTCCAGAATATGCAGTTCCTTCTGGCCATCGGGGTCGGTGGTCGGGATCGCGTTGATCAAAGCCTGGGTATATGGATGGATAGGCTTGGCAAAGATGTCTTTGGAATTGCCAAGTTCGACCATGTTGCCCAGATACATGACACCGATTCTATCGGACAGGTATTTGACGACCGACAAGTCATGCGTGATGAACATGTAGGTCAGATCCTGTTTCTCTTTCAAGTCCTGCAGCAGATTGATGATCTGCGACTGGATGGAGACGTCAAGAGCCGAAACGGCCTCGTCACAGACGACGAAACGCGGATTGACCGCCAAAGCACGGGCAATGGAGATCCTCTGACGCTGACCGCCGGAGAACTGATGCGGGAAACGATGCAGGAAGTAAGCCTGCAAGCCGCAATCATCCATGACCTTTAAGATATATTCCTGCATACGCGGCGAGTTCTTGCCGAAGATATTGTGAGCTCTGAGGCCTTCAGCGATGATCTGGCCGATCGTAAGACGCGGATTGAGGGAAGAATACGGATCCTGGAAAACGATCTGCAGATCCCTTCTCAACAAGCGCATTTCGTTGTAGCTCAGTCTGGCCAGATCGATACCGTCATCAAGTAATGCATCGTACTTTTTGAATTCTTCGTTATCAAGATATGGCTTTCTGAGCTCTTCGATCTTTTCTTTGACCTTCTGCAGCTCTTGGTTGGAAGCTTCGATCTGGGATTTGATGGAAGCGATCTGCTTATCGATCTTATCGGTGCTCTTTTCATCAGCTGCCAAATCTTCCCTGGAGGCATTGAGCTGAGCCAGCTTTTCCATAGCTTCACGGCGTTTCAAAGCTACCTGATAGTTTTCTTCGTAGACCTTGGAGACCTGTGAGAAATCATCGAGGATGTAAAGACCGCCGATCAGGTTGCAGATATCGAGAAGGTCGTCGTTGGCCTTCTTTTTGGCCGCATCGAGTTCGGCATGCTTGGCATACTGCTGCTCAGTCGTCAACGTATCATATTCAGCCTGCAGCTTTTCGTAGTGCTCTAAGTCTTTCTTTTGTTCCTGCTTGAGTTTGCCGAGGTTTCTGATCGTCTTCTGGTAGTACTTGGGAGCGATATCGTCCAAAGTCTTGCCATAATACATCGTGCGGCCATCGGTCTGTTTGTAGAGCTGCAAGATGGTCCTGCCAAACGTCGATTTGCCGCAGCCCGACTCACCGACCAGACCGAAGACTTCGCCTTCGTAGATGTCTAAATCGATGCCGTCATTGGCCTTGACGTACATGCCCTTCTTTTTCAAAGGGAAATACTGCTTCAGGTTGCGGATACGCAGCAATACTTTACGGTTATTTAACTGTGACATGACGATCCTCCTTGCGCGGGTAGAAGCAGCGGATCTGCTGTTCCTCATTCACCTGTACGAGGTCAGGTTCTTCATCGAGACAGCGCTGTGTACAATACTTGCAGCGCGGTGCGAACTTGCAGCCTTTGGGCAGATCAAGCGGATGCGGGACCGCACCCGGTATCGATTCAAGTCTCGTATCGGCATCCGTATCCAGACGCGGAATGGAATTGAAAAGACCTTCCGTATAAGGATGCATATATTCCGGATCGGAGAAGATGGTCCTTCTTGGGGACATCTCGACGATCTGGCCGCAATACATGACCGCGACATCATCAGCCATCTGGTTGATGACGCCTAAGTCATGGGTGATGAACAGGATCGAAGTGCCCAGTTCCCTCTTGAGTTCATTCATCAGATAAAGGATCTGAGCCTGGATCGTGACGTCTAATGCCGTTGTCGGCTCATCCGCGATCAAAAGTTTCGGGCGGCAAGCCAGGGCCATAGCGATCATGACACGCTGACGCATACCACCGGAAAGCTGATGGGGATACTGCTTAGCGACGACTTCAGGATTCGGGATCTTGACATCGGAAAGGATGTCGACGACCTTGGAAAGAGCTTCCTTTTCGCTCATCCCCTGGTGCAGTATGAAAGTCTCAGCGATCTGTTTTTCAACACTGAAGACCGGGTTTAAAGATGTCATCGGTTCCTGGAAAATGACGGAGATCTCGTTGCCTCTGATCTTGTACATGTCGTTTAAGGACATGTGGATAAGATCCTGGCCATCGAAAATGATCTCGCCGGAATCGATATAGCCGTTGCCATCGAGCAGTTTGATGATACTCATGGCGGAAACCGACTTGCCTGAACCGGACTCGCCGACCAGACCTAAAGTCTTTCCTTCCTCAACGGAATAGGAAACATCGTTAACCGCTTTGACGATACCTCTTTTAGTCGTAAAGAAGGTATGCAGATGTTTAACTTCTAAAAGTGCCATATTCCCCTCCTTACCTGCCTAACGATTTAGGATCGACGGCGTCTCTGATCGCATCACCGACCAGGTTGATGCAGATCGTACAGATACCGAAGATGATCGAAACGAAGACCCATTGCCACCAGTACTGCTGGATGACGATGGAGTTATTTGCACCTGTAAGCATGTTGCCCCAGGTCGGTGTCGGAGGTGAAATACCAAAGCCCAGATAGCTTAATGAAGACTCTGTCAACATACAGGTCGCAAAAGCCAATGTCGCATCGACTAAGAGGATGGACATGACGTTGGGCAGGATGTGACGGAAAATGATCGCCCCTTCCTTGACGCCCATCGCCTGAGCGGCCGTGACGAATTCCTTTTCTCTTTCCGCCAGGATCTGTGCCCTGACCAGACGGCAGACACCGGTCCATGACAAAAGACCTAAGACTACCATGATCAAGTACATTCTAAGCTGCACATCGATACGGGAACCGATGATTGCTGATAATAATAGCGCAAACGGCAAGAACGGCAGCGAACCGATAACTTCCGCAACACGCATGATGATCAGATCGACCGAACCGCCAAAGTACCCGGCCAATCCACCGGTAATGATACCGATAAACAAGGCAATGACCTCGGCCACAAAGCCGACTGTCATCGTTGTCTTACCGCCATGGACGAGTCTGGTGAGAATATCTCTACCCAGGTTGTCCGTACCAAGCAGATAGCCCTTAAGGCCCCAGGTCAGGATCTTGCCATCCTTGGTGACGGCGTAGTTCTGAAAATAGGAGGAGAAGATCGTCTCAATCTCCGCCTTATTAACGGAATCGGGAACTTCCGTCTCTTTATGGGAGTTGTTGCCCCAGCTTAAGACGTCCCCGTTTTCGAGTAATGCCGTATAATGCCATCTGCCGCCATAGATCTCGACCGGCTTGGAGGACATCTCCGGCGCCTTGTCTTCACCATGAGTGCCGTTGCCCCAGAAGACCAGCGTACCATCGTCTTTCAGACCGCACATCGTATCGGAAGAAGCGGCGATGTCGACGACATGGCTCTTTAAGGTTGCCGGAACATTGGAGAAGGCGTTGGACTTGAAACCGCCGTAAACGACAGAACCGTCATCCAATAACAGACAGTAATAGGAAGTAGTGATGGCCAGTTTCTTGATATGGCCCTGATATTCGGAGTGGACCGAAAGGTCAGACATGTTCTCATTGCCCCAGAGATAGGCTTCTCCATCGGCAGTGACTGCACCCGAGATCTGATAACCGGCTTCCAGCTGGATGATCTCTTTAGTGCCTCTGATCCTCGAAGGGATCAGTTCGGTCGGGATATTGTCCTGACCCAGACGGTCATTGCCCCAGACATAGAGATTGTTGTCAACGTCGACCGCAACGACGTGGTCGTAGCCGGCTGCTACCATCTTGATCTGAGCTTTCTGAACCTCAGATGGTACATTGGCGACATCCAGGATCTTGGAGATCTTGGTGTGTCCCCAGGTATATACTTTGCCGTCTTTATCAACGCCGACGCCGAAAGTCGGACCGTTGGAAATATCGGCGACATTGCCTTCCAGTTCCTTCGGGAAAGACATCATCGTCAGGCCCGGAGGCGTATTGGTCTGGGTATTGTCGGATTCACCCAGATTGATCGGCATGAAGATCGGAACGACCACGACGATCAAAAGGATGACCAGGAATCCGATCAGACCCAGCATGCCTAAACGATTATGCAGGAAGTTATCCAGCATCATTTTGGAAGGAGACTGAATCTGTTCTTCGACCATGATATCGATCTCTTCGTTGCGATTGCCGAAAAGTCTCGACAGCAAAGAATTCTTTTTCTTCTGCGACATCTTCATTCTCCTTTCTATTTATCGATCCTGACACGCGGATCGACCAGACCATAGCTCAAGTCAGTGATCAAAGCACCGACCAGGCTTATGACGGTATAGAACATCTGAATAGCCAGTGTCAGTTCATAGTCGTGGTTATTCAGACCTTTGATATATAAGGAACCCATGCCGGAAAGACCGAAAGTATTTTCGATGATGACCGAACCCGAGAAAATACCTAAGAACCAGCCGATGACGATACCGATGATCGGCAGCAAAGCATTGCGCCAGGCATGCGAATAGATGACGGTCTTTTCATGAACGCCCTTGGCTCTGGCTGTCTTGATATGGTCCATCGACAAAGCATCGATCATAGCCGCTCTGACATATCTGGTCATGCCGCCCAAAGATCCGAAAGTCATGACGATCAAAGGCAGGCTCAGATAGTAGAGCCTATCCGTAAAGGCCTTTAAGCCGGTGTAGTTGGCACCCGGAGTACCCATACCCGAAACCGGGAAAATACGAAGTAAGACCGCCAGTACATAAATAAAGACCAGGGCGATGATATAAGTCGGGATCGAATAACCAACGATGGTCAAAACCTGCGTAAAGTTATCGACCTTCCCGCCTTTATGTACGGCGCAGTATATACCAAGCGGGATGGTAATACCCAGCGCCAGAATAGTCGCGAAAATATTGATGAAAATGGTATTCTTTATCGGCTCCTTTACGACCTTGATGATATCCTGTTTGAAGTATCGCGAATAACCAAAATACCCCTCCAGCATGCCGTTGACCTGGCCTTTGACGTCTTTGGTAAGGCCCATCCAGCGGGCATAACGCACGACGATGGGATCATCCAGACCCATCTCCTTGCGCAGTTCTTCGTAACGGGCCTGATATTCGGCCGGTTTCAAAGTGGTCTTCAAAGGTTCCAGTTCCATACGGGCCGGATCCTGAGGGATGAGGTTATACAGACAATACATCAGAAAAGATACCGCAAAGAATACGACGATCATATAGCCTATTCTTTTTAGTACATACTTTAGCATAATCAAGCTCCTTTCAGACGTGATTGTATTTACTGATATTGATAAATTACCAATCTCTTTATCTATGTTAGTAAATATAACACGATTTGACTTCAAATAAAATGGCAGGGTGCGAAATACACCCTGCCAGAATGAATTTACGCTTTTTCGATTAACTACTCGACCGTTGCGTAAACAACAGCCTGGTCGAAATCGAATAATGAGTTACACTCCAAGTTGTGGATCTTGGCGTTCATAACATCATAGTAAACGTTCGAGTAAAGCGGAACTGCAGGCAGATATCTGTTCCATTCCTGGATAAAGTCTACCCAGACATCCAGATAAGCTGCATCGTCACCGGCTTCGACACCGTAGACCATCTTCATTGACAGTTCGTCAAGTAACGGGTTGTCAACTGAGAAGAAGGTGTTGTAACCCATAGCTAAGAGCTCAGGATCAACAGTGTAGCTGTATGACTGGTCATAAGCTGCGGTGAAGTTAGTAGCCAGGTTGTACATACCGTAAGTCTTGACACCATACTGAGCGCCTTCAGAAGAATCACGGTAGTAGTAGTTCAGCAGGTCAGAGAACGACATGATGTTCTGGTTGATCTCCATACCGGCTTCCTTGGTCTGATCGCCGTTAGCCAGCATAACTGCTAACAGTTCAGAAACGGAGTTGCCTTCAGAAGAAGACCATTCAATGTGTAACGGCATTAAGATTCTGCCATCAGCCAGAGTTACGTTGAACGCATAGTCGCCAGCTTCTTCAGCAGTGACTTCTTTCCAACGAACCAGACCTGAACCGTCAACATAGTCGGAACCGTCTTCGTTTAAGACCCATCCGCCATTCTTCAGTTCTTCAACAGCTGAATCTAAGGAATAAGTGTAAGAGTTCAAAGTAGAAGCGAGTTCTTCTTTAGCCTCTTTGTACATCCACATAGCCAATCCGTAAGGACCATCAACGACAGAGCCAAAGCCCTGGCAGAAGGTATTTGCGAATTCGTTTCTGTCTAACAGGTAAGCAACTGCATGACGTACTTCTTCAAACTGAGTCGGACCGAAGTCGCACTGGAAGAAGATAGCACCATAACCGTTTCTCTCATAGTGAACGGTTCTGAAGTTGCCAGTGGATTCCATATCGAGAGCTCTCTGTACTTCTGAACCATCGGTCAGAGTGGACAGGAAGTCGATAGCACCAGTTTCGAGCTGATCCATCATGGTTTCCTGGACAGCCTTGACGACTAAGATCTTTTCAACAGAAGGTTTGACACCTTCGAAGTTGCCTGCATAGTTCGGGTTGATGACCAGAGTAGCAGTCAGAGTACCTAAGTCGAGATCTTCAAGCTGGTAAGGACCGGCAGAAACTCTATCCTTGTAGATAGTTCTGGTAGCATCCAGTTCACTCGGAACCAGTTCGCCGCCGTCGAGGTAAGCGCCTTCGCCATCATCCTTGACTGTCAGAGCTGCACTTGCATACATCGGCAGATACAAAGGAGACAAAGATGCATAGGTGGAATCGAAGTAGTAAGGCAGATAATCAGCTGAGATCTGGATCGAGTAAGTGTACTCATCTAAGAGTCTGATACCGGAGATGTAGTTGACTTCACCATTCTGGTATTCAGGAGCACCTACGACAGTATCAGCAGTGACCTTACCGCCGGCTTCCTTTAAAGCAGGAGAGTAAGCAACCAGAGCGTAAGCTACATAGTCAGCAGCCGTGATCGGCTCGCCATTGTTGTAAACCAGACCCTGTTTGATACCGACTGTGAAAGTCTTGGTACCATCTTCGTTTTCAACAGAAGTAACACCGGAAGTGACAGATGCGTTCTCGATGAATTCACCACCCTGGTTGGAAACGATAACGGCATAGTCGTTGATCAGGTTTCTTACCAGAGCATCGGAAGCGTTGTTGCCCCACCATGCATTACCTAAGTCACCGTTCATTTCGGTCGTAGAACCGTAAATGATCTGATTTGTGACTTCAGCGTTGCCGCTTGGTTCTTCGCTGCCGCCGCCATTGCTGTTAGTGCAACCCACTAAGAGCAAAAGGACGAGCAATAAAGCAAATAATTTCTTCATAAATTCTTCCTTTCTTGTATAGCATAAAATTTGCCACATATAAATTTTACACAAGTGAAAAGCCTCTTTCAACAAAAAACGTGCTAAAAACGGCTGTTTTTTCATTTTTTCTTCACAATTGAAAGAAATTTTCAGAAAAATAAATGAAATAAAACTGCTCCGTCATCTGACGAAGCAGTTATTTACTTTAACTGATCTTTAAGCCTTTAAAGATCATGTATTTGGGGCCTTTATAATATGGACCACGATCTTCTTCCTTAGAGAATTTCACTTCCTTGATATCTTCATAGATATTACCCGCGATCGAAAAACCGGTCAAAGGAATATACTTCTTGCCATCATAGTAGCGCGCAAGTCTCACTTCCCCACCCCAATATCCGGAATCGGATTCCAATTGCGGAGCCGAGAAATTCTCGATGATAAGATGAGGTTTATTCTTATAGACTGTTCCTTCAGCCTTAACTTCCGCTACCGGCAGATTACCCGAGATCTTCTTTTCCCCATTGTAGTAGCCAAACTGAATATCGCCATAGCTGTTTTTCACGATACCCTTATCGATCAGCTTAACGCTTTTTAAAACCGTACCATGGCTATCGAACTTTCGAGAGCCACTGCAGCCGGAAATGACCGGTTTCATGCTCAGATCGAATGGTGTATTGGATAAGACGTCGCCCTTATTATAATGGTTGTCATGCATGAATAATGAACGGTAGTTCATATCACCCGCAAAACCATAGAGCAGCAGATCGACCATCTCACCTTTGACCAGAACACTCAGATCTTCAGGCAGTTTGACATCCTTTAAAGTCAGAGCCTTCGATCTGGCCTTGGCCAGATTCAATATCTCATCGATCTCTTCGGTGATCTGCTTATAATCGGCCTTATTGGACTCGTAGAACTTGTATAATTCAAATTCTTCTTTGCCATTAGACCAGGTCGGAATGCATTCGATCTGTATCTTAAAGCTATCAGATACGTGATCGACACCGTTGGAATTGATGAATTCCTCACGAATCTCAGAAACAAAGATCTCGGTGGAATTGATCCAGCCGTTCTTGTAGACATCAGCCTTGAAGACAGCCTTAGCCGCTTTGGTGGCGATCGCGTTGAGATCCTTCTTTTCCTTTTTCAGATCCTTGATGTTATCCGTTTTTTCAGCTAAGGGATAATAAGGATTCTTTGCTGCTTTAGCGCTCTTAACAGCTTTATTCAGTTTATTATTCAAGGATCTGGCATCATCAGCCGCCGTCACCAGCACACTGGAAGAGCCTGTCATCTTTTTATCGTTGACATAGACTTTGATATTGACTGTCTTGACCTTTACGGCTCGATTGATCTCCAGGTGGTCAAGGACATAGAAAAGTTCTCTAGAATCCTTGTCGATGATGCTCAACTCGTAAGCACTGATCTTTTTATTGGCCTTTATGCAGGCCAGTATTTCACTCTTCTTCATCATCCCAGTTTCGCCTCCGCTTTCAGATAAGGTCCGCCATCCGAGACGTAGACCCATTCCTTATGGCCCTTGCCGCACATGCCCGAACCATGGACCGTTACTTCATCGGATACCATCGAGATCGATTCCAGCAGATCGATCACATAACCCGAAATGACGACCGGCGCGATCATCTCGCCCGTAAATTCGCCATCTTTGATCTCTAGACCATAGGAAGCCGTACACTGGATCTGCCAGTTCTTCGGATCTTCCATGCCATTGTTGGTCTGACAAAGCAGATAGCCGTGTTTGACTGACTTGACCATATCTTCGTATTTATCTTTGCCCGGGCCAAACCAGGTATTGGTCATCCTGGTATAGACCTTGCGTTCATGATCCTGCCGACGGCCGTTGCCCGTCGGCTCGGTCCCCAGTTCCATCGCTGAAAGCGAATCGGAGATCCCTCTTTGTAAGATGCCTTTGGCTATGATTTGCGTATTATGGGCTTCCACGCCATCATCATCAAAGAAGAAGGAAGCGGCACTTAGACAGCTGGCTGCCCCATCGTACATATCGACTAATGGCGAAGCCACATACTTGCCGACATAGTCGATAGCCTTGGCTCTGTTTTTGACAAACATATCCATCTCGACACCGTGTCCGAAAGCCTCATGGGCGATCAAACCGGAGATCGAAGGATCGGTGATGATCGTATATTTGCCCGGCTTGACCGGTTTAGCTTTGAGCATCCTGACCGCGATATCCAGGACATCATCGGCCGTTTCCTCAAATTTCTTTAGGGCAAGCTCGGAATTTGCTTCACCCTGAGCTTCGTAGTTGGACTTGATATTGTCGCCATCTCTGACCACTGCCATCAGCATCACATTGACCCAGTCGTACTTTTGCGTCAAACATTTCTTCTTGGATACGAAGATCTTGGAAGTCTGTCTTTTGACATAGGCCGTATTGACGTTGATCAGCCTTTCTTCCTTCTTATGCAGTTCATCTTTGACTTTGCCCAGTCTTTCCATGATCTGCTTATCACTGAGATCACCGTCATCTTCTCTCAGATAATCTTCAACGTGCTCCTCTTCTTCCAGCATTCTGACGTTGAATTCCTTGGAGTAGACTTCATTAAGCTTTACGGCTTTAGATACAGCTGCAGCTTTTAGATCTCTGATGTCATTGCAGGAATATTCGCTGTAGCGGCCATCCTTGTAAAGTTTGATGACGAAGCCGCATTCGTTGTCAACCTCATCCAGGGAATTGATCCTGGTGGAAACAGAGATCCTCTTGGTCTTGACGCTGCTGCCCAGAATCGAGACATACGCAAAACTTTTTCCCAGTTCACCTACCAGTCTTTTGGCATCCGGGATCCTTGATTTCAGGTATTTATCCAGCATATTTAGCCTCCTTGTTTGTTTCTTTCTTCTTCATATAACATCGCTTCCTCCCATTTTTCTTCTAAGGCATGGATCTGATTGTGGATCTCGTCGATCTCATCATCGAGTTCCGCCATCTTGCGCATATCCTGATAGTATTCGGGCTGGTAGCGAAGTGCTCTTTTATCTTCCAGGATATCCTCCATAAGGGATATCTCGTTTTCCAGTCTTTTCAGATTGTATTTGGGCTTCTGTTTCAGTTCCTTTAAAGGCTTGGTTTCCTTGACTTCTTTCTTGTTCTGCAGTTCTTCCTTGACCTTGACGTCGATATAATCCTTATAGCCGTCAGGATAGTAGGTCACTTTATCAGTATCGATCACCAGACACGAGGTGGCGATCTTTTTGATGAAGTATCGTTCATGGGAGACAAACAGTATCGTTCCATCGTAATCGTTCAAGGCGTTCTCCAGGGCCTCTTTGGAAACGATATCGAGGTGATTGGTCGGCTCATCCAGAATCAGGAAGTTGGCCTTCTTTAACATCAGTTTAGCCAAAGACAGTCTCACCTTCTCCCCACCCGATAAGACATCGACTTCCTTGAAGACCTCATCGGCAGTAAATAAGAAGGCTCCCAAGACTGAACGGATCTTGAAGAGATCGAGATCGGGATAATCGTTCCATAATTCCTCCAAAACGGTATTGCCGTTATGGAAGTCGGCCAGATTCTGATCGAAGTAGCCCACTTCGATCTGATGGCCAAACATCATGTAGCCACCTAACGGTTCGACCTCACCAATGATACTTTTAAGTAAGGTGGATTTACCGGTACCATTATCGCCCATGACGCAGATTCGATCCCCTCTTTTGATCTCTAGAGTAAGTTGAGCCAAAGGCTTATCGTAACCTACTTCAAAGTGGTCGAGACTAAGTACGGATTTACCGCCTCTGACACCGCAGACGAATTTGGCCTTAAAGGCCTTGGTATCGGCCTTCTTGGGATCTTCGATCCTTTCCATCCTTTCCAGATACTTGATCTTGGATTGGGCGAAAGCCGCCTTATTCTTCTTGTAACGGAACTTTTCGATCAGCTCTTCCAGACGTTTGATGTCTTTCTGTTGCCTGCGATAAGCCGCTTCCTGACGGATCAGGTCGTTTTTCTTCTGTTCCACGAAGGAGGAATAGTTGCCGGCATAGCGTTTGATTCCACCGTATTCCAGTTCATAGACCACATTTACACTGCGGTCTAAGAAAGTTCTATCATGCGAGACGATGACCATGGCCTTCTTGTATTTGGCCAGGTAGTTCTCCAGCCACTCGATGGTCGATAGATCCAGGTGGTTGGTCGGCTCATCCAGTAACAACAGATCAGGTTTGGTGAGCAGTAAGCTCGCAAAGGCGATCTTCGTCTTTTCACCGCCGGAAAAAGATGAGACGTTGCGATCGAGATCTTCGACGCTGAAACCAAATCCGGCCAAGACCGAAGACATCTCACTTTGGTAGGTGTAGCCCCCCAGATAGCGGTAGTCTTCTTCCAGACGTGAATATCTTTCGATCAGCTTATCGTCGTGGTTACTTTCTAACTGAATAGAGACTTCTTCCATCTGCTTCTCGATATCCTTGATATCCTTGAAGACTTCATCAAAGACTTCTCTGACGCTTTTTTCGCATTGGGCCAGAGCATTCTGTTTCAGATAAGAGATCGAAGCCTTATTGTTTTTGATCAGCTGACCGGAAGACAGTTCACATTCCCCCGTCAGCACTTTTAAAAGAGTGGTCTTGCCACTCCCGTTGCGGCCTACCAGAGCGATCCTTTCGTTCTCGTTCACGGTAAAGTCGATATTTTCAAATACATCGTTGACACCGAAAAAGATAGTGCCACCGGAAATCTGTACGATCATTTTTAATAAATAAGATTTTTAGGTGTTCTGGGATACGGCAGGACATCTCTGATGTTTTCCATACCCGTCAGATACATGACCATCCTTTCAAAGCCCAGACCGAAGCCCGCATGTTTGCAACCGCCGTATCTTCTAAGATCCAGATACCACTGATAGCCTTCCTTGTCCATGCCGAGCTCATCCATGCGTTTCTCCAGAAGATCAAGACGTTCTTCACGCTGCGATCCGCCGACCAGTTCGCCAACATGAGGAACCAGCAGGTCACAAGCCGCGACAGTCTTGCCGTCGTCATTCAAGCGCATGTAGAATGCCTTGATGTCTTTGGGATAATCGGTCAAAAAGACCGGACCCTTGACGATCTGTTCGCAAAGGTATCTCTCGTGTTCGGTATTGAGATCCATGCCCCAGGAGACCTTGTTTTCAAATTCGACCGGCGCCTTTAAAAGAATATCGATCGCCTCGGTATAAGGCATTCTTCTAAATGTCGAGTTGTAGACATGATCGAGTCTTTCCAATAAAGTCTTGTCGATCATGGCATTGAAGAATTCCATTTCTCTTGGACATTCTCTTCTGACATATTCGATACAATATTTGACCATGTCTTCGATCAGCTGCATATCGTCCTCGAGATCGGCAAAAGCGATCTCCGGTTCGATCATCCAGAACTCCGAAGCATGGGTCTTGGTGTTGGAGTTTTCCGAACGGAAAGTTGGACCGAAAGTATAGACATCGCGGAAAGCCATCGCAAAAGCTTCGACATGAAGCTGACCCGAAACGGTCAAAGAGGCATGTTTACCGAAGAAGTCTTCCTCATATTTGGCATCGTCTCTGGTCGTGACCGTAAAGACTTCACCGGCTCCTTCCGCATCGTTGCCGGTAATGATCGGCGTATGGACGTAGACGAAGCCCTGATTCTGGAAGAATTCGTGAATAGCCATCGACAGGACCGATCTGATCCTGAAAACCGCCAAAAAAGTATTGGTACGGGGACGCAGATGCGGGATCTCCCTTAAGAATTCAAAGGTATGTCTCTTTTTCTGCAAAGGATAGGTCTCCAAAGAATCCCCTTCGATCTGGATCGAAGTGGCTCTGATCTCGAAAGGCTGCTTGTTTTCCGGAGTCGAGATGAACTTGCCAATGACGTAGATCGAAGCACCCGTCAACAGATGGGAGACTTCAGAGTGGTTTTCAAGTTCCGGACCGTAGACGATCTGGATATTCTTGAAATAAGTACCGTCGTTGAGCTCGATGAAACCGACCTGACCGTTGTCACGATTGGTCCTGACCCAGCCTTCCACGGAAACATATTCCAGCTGATCCAGTTCCATCTGGTTGCCGCTTAAGGCCATCTCGTAGAGTTCTCTTGCAAAATACAGATCCATAATCTTTTCCCCCTATCTGTTGAGTGAATTTACTTCGAAGACCAGTTCTTCGATGGTCGACACCACATCGACATCCGACTTGATCATGCCTTCCGGCAATACGAAGTGCTCTCTGGTAAAATTGACGATCCCTTTGACGCCCAGTTCATGGAGTTCGTTGACGATCTCCTGAGCCCCTGAAGGGATACATAGTATGGCGATCTCACAGCCTTTGGGAAACTTTTCCGCCAGCTGATCGATGTGATAGACCGGCACATTGACCTTTTCTTCCTTGTTTCGTACCTGCGGTTTGAGGTCAAAGGCACAGACGATCTCCCCGGCCACATGATTCCAGTTGTTGTAGTTGAGGATGGCCTTGCCCAGCCTGCCTACCCCGATCAGGATCATATCCCCGTCATAGTCTTCACCCAGCTGTTTGGAGAAGACTTTGATCAGTTCCTCGATATCGTAGCCGTATCCCTGCTTGCCTAATTGGCCGATCAGAGAAAAATCATGACGGATGGTCGTGGCCTTGATGTCCACGTATTCCGCCAGCTCCGAAGACTTGATGTGACTGACGCCACTTTGCGACAATTTGCGCAAAGCCTTCAGATAGACCGGAAATCTTTTTAAAGTCGCTTTTGAGATCTCTGCCATAACGATTAAATTATAATATAAATCTTCAACTTGTGAATAAACTATCGGTTTATAACTAGTCCTCGATCGACATTGAAGGCTTGCTGGGGGTCGTAAAGGCGACGACCTTTCCCGCTTTCAGGTAATGTAAAGCCGCACAGGCGATCATTAAGGCATTATCCGTGCAATACTTAAGCGGTGGTAAGATCAGATCGATATCTTTAAATTCCTCACTCATCAGCTGTCTTAACCTTGAATTGGCCGCGACACCACCAGCCAAAACCAGTGATTGACAGGGATATTCTTGGAGGGCCTTCTTAGTCTTTGCGATCAGTGAATTCAAAGCTACTTCCTGGAAGGCGTAAGCCAGATCGGCCTTGTTTATCTCATTGCCGGCTTCTTCTTCCTTCTTTACTAACTGAAAGACCGCATTTTTAAGACCGGAGAATGAGAAGTTATAGCCATCCACCTTAGGAGTCGGCAATTGATAATGAGGCTGACCGTTTTTGGCTAAAGCATCGATAACCGGACCGCCGGGATAGGCTTCTTTCATTACACGAGCTACCTTATCGTAGGCTTCACCTACCGCATCATCCAAAGTCGTACCGATGATCTTGAAGCTTTGATCATCTTCAATATAGACCAGTTCCGTATGGCCGCCCGAAACGACCAGCGCCATCATCGGATATTTGAGCGGTTTTATTAATTCGTTGATAAAGATGTGGCCCTTTAAATGGTGGACGCCGATCAAAGGCTTGTCATAGAAGAAAGCCAGTGATTTAGCCGCGATAGCTCCCACATGAAGAGAACCGATGAGCCCCGGGCCTATCGTGTAGGCGATAGCCGCAACATCATCGATAGAAATACCGGCCTGTCTCACCGCTTCATTGACGATGACGGATATCTGTTCCACGTGCATCCTGGAAGCGACTTCCGGAATGACCCCGCCAAAACGGGCATGGACATCGATCTGTGAGGTGACGACAGAACTTAAGACGTTGAGTTCTTCATCGATGATCGCGCAAGCCGTCTCATCGCAGCTTGATTCGATCGCTAAAACTTTCCTTGGTTCTTCTTCCCCGATCAATCCTTTGATCATATCATAGGCGTCATCGCCGTTTTCATAGTATCTTTTTCTGGTCCTGACCACTTCAAAGCCATAACCTTCATAGAGGTCATAGGCATCCTTATTGTTGACATTGACTTCCAGATGCATGAACTCGCAGCCCTTGCGTTTGGCCGCCTGTGCCAGATACTTCAGCATCTTGTAACCGTACCCCTTTTTGCGGTACTCCTCTTTGACGGCGATCTTGGTCAGATCGCAGTTTTCAAACATGTACCACAGATCACCATAAGCCACCACTTCCCCGTCGATGATATCAACATAGAGTTCACTCAGATCGTTGTTGGCGATCTCATTGAGGAAGTATTTACGGCTCCAGGGTCTTGAAAAACTCTTGTATTCGATCTCAACGACCTGATCCAGGTCTTTTTCCTTCATCAGTTCGATCATCGATAGTACGTCTCGCTTTCTTTCAGATATTTAGGCACCAGATAAGAGATATCATCGACCTTCTCCCAAAGATGTCTGGTTGCTAAAAAGGCCACAGGGATATCGCCATAGTCATTCTCTTTACCTAAAAGAGAGCCATCCCCAACGATTTTATAGTCACCGACGTCGATATCCTTTATTTCCATGGCCAGGTCATCCATGACGACCAGATCGCCATCATAGATGCCGCAATATACTCTGTTGGCTCTGGCATCCATCACGACCATGCAGTCATTGCGATTGGCGGCATACAGTCTTAAAGTCGAGATCTTATAGACCTCGCAAGGCAGCAGTTCGCCAATCACCTTGGCGATCGTCATAGCGATACGCACACCGGTATAGGACCCGGGGCCTTCGCTGACACAGATCGCATCGATGGATTTACGACTGATGCCGGCCTGATCAAACACTTCTTCCAAAGCATTGAAAACTTCTTCAGACTGTTTCTTGAAACATTCCCTGGAATAAGAGGCGATGATCTTATCATCGTCGATCAAAACGCAGGTCAGATATTTATAGGCTGTATCGATACATAAGCTCAGCATTCCATCACCTCCGCGATCTTCATATATTTATCCCCATGAGCTTTGAAACATATCTCACGCGTATCATCATCGATATATTTAAAATTGACTTCCAGATATTCTTCAGGAAGATAATCCGCATAATATTCAGGCCATTCGATCATCGTGATGCCTTCATCTTCGTATTCGGAAATACCCAGATCATAGGAACTGTTTTCCAGACGGTAGGCATCGATATGAAAGAGCTTGAGATCGCCTTCATAGATCTTTAGGATCGTAAAAGTTGGGGAATTGATGACCTGTCTGATGTTCAAGGCTTCACCTACCCCTTTGGTGAAAGTGGTCTTGCCGGCGGCAAGTTCACCTTTCAAGGCGATGACCATTCCTTTTTCTAATAAGCTTCCCAGCTTCTTTCCTAAATCTATCGTTTCTTTCTCATTTCTTGTGATCATAGCTTTTTAAGTATAACTCATTTTGCATAAAAAAACCTCTACCAAGTAGAGGTTTTAAACCGGCAACGTGCTCGATTCACTATAAATAGCTATGCTCGCCGATGAAGTGCTTAACTTCTGGGTTCGAGATGGGACCAGGTGTGACCACTTCTCCATTGTCACCGGATCGAAGGATTTGTTCCTTCAAAACTAAATAACACATCAACGTTATGGGGATCATTCTTTTTCTTACAATATTATCTATGATAAAATCCTCGACCTATTAGTATCAGTCAACTTAACATATCACTATGCTTACATCTCTGACCTATCAACCTCGTAGTCTTCGAGGGGTCTTACTTCATCAAGTGAATGGGAAATCTAATCTTGGAGTC
>JAFRIG010000032.1 GCA_017432895.1 Erysipelotrichaceae bacterium
AAGCGATGATATCTGTCATATCCCGATGCCCATCGATGTGTATGAAGTCTACAAAGAATACGGTTATACTGACAATATCGATATTTCAAAGAACAGTTTAAGTGAAAACAGTTTACATCAACCTATTTCATGAACATAGCGATTGAAAAAATGACGATGAAGCAGTTGATTATTTAGAAAAATCTTCTCAATTTCTTCTCAAAAATAAAAAAATGATATGAAGTTGTTTCAAATTGCTGTCATATATTGAATTGTAATCTCTTGAAATCCCTTATGTTATAGAGGTTTAAGTAATAATGTCATACAAAAAGAAAAAGTCCTTCAGCGGACTTGTTCTTGAAATGGTGCCGACACCGTGAATTGAACACGGGATTCATCCTTACCATGGATGCGTATTACCACTATACTATGTCGGCCTGTATTTCAATTCTACAATAAAATTTCCTAAATAAAAATATTTCGCGAAGATTTTTAGAAATATTTCTGCAGCCGGTGATATAGTTCGGCGATCGGCAGACCGACGATGGTATAGAAATCACCTTCAATAGACCTGATGAATTTGGCGGCATCACCCTGGATGGCATATGCGCCGGCCTTATCCATCGGCTCATTGGTAGCGATGTATTCTTTGATCTCTTCATCGCTTAAGGGATAGAAGGTGACTTTCGCGACGGAAGAGAAGGTCTCGGTCTGATCCTGATAGAAGATCGTAACGGCCGTTACTACTTCATGAGTATTGTCGGAAAGCTCTCTAAGCATCTTTTCGGCTTCATCATATGATTTGGGTTTGCCTAGGATGTCGTTGCCGATCTTGACGATCGTATCGGACCCGATGACTAAAGCATCATTATGATCCTTATAGACGGCTTGTGCTTTCTGGTAGGAGAGCTTTTCGATCTCTTTGACCAGATCATTGTCATAGTCTATATGTTCATCGATATCGGAGACGATGATCTCGAAGGGGATCTTGAGCAGTTCCAGCAGTTCTTTTCGCCGCGGTGATTTGGAAGCGAGGATAACCCTAGGCATCAAGATACCTCTGAGCAATGAAGTTTAAGCCTCTTGTCACGAAGTCCGGATCATACTCATCGAACAGGTCGATGTAGGGAGCGACCTTTTTGCCTAAGCCTCCGCAGCCGATGATGTACATATCCTGACCGATCTCATCGCTCAAGCCTTTGACCAGACTCTTCAACATGCCGATATAGCCATTGTAGATACCGACGTTCATGGCGTCGATGGTGTTGTCGGCCAGATAGGTATTGACCGGTTTTAATTCGAATTCCGGCAGCTGGGCGGCATTTTTCCAGAGGGTCTCAGCGATCTTGGAGAAGCCCGGAGCGATGATGCAGTGTTTGAATTCACCGTTCTTGCTGACATGGCAGATGACGGTAGCCGTGCCCATCGATACTATCAGCATTTCTCTATGATAGAGGTTGTAGCCATATGAGCACATGACGATCAGATCATCGCCCGTATCCTGGGGATTGGGCATGACCAGTTTGATGCCGTAATCGGTGAAGGGATTGATGTCGATGATGTTGCGTTCGCCAACGATTGAAGCCAGGACGTCGAAGATGTTGTTGTAGACGCGGGGAACTACACAGGATAAGATCGCCTTATCGATCGAGTCTTCCCTGATATTGGCTTTGTAGATAAAAGAAAGGATGAGACTGCGGTAGTTGTCGCTGATGCCGTCAACGCATAAAAACGATATCTGCAGATCTCCATCAAATAAGCCTAATTTGGTACTTGTGTTACCTAAGTCAACTGTTAAAATCATACCTCTCTATTATAATGGTTTGTAATTGCTTTTTCCAGGCAATTATTATAAGATAAACGAGTAATCCGGGATTGGCGGAACTGGCAGACGCACCAGACTTAGAATCTGGCGGGCGACCGTGTGGGTTCAAGTCCCTCATCCCGGACCATATGAAATCTCAAGGTCATCTGTTTGGATGATCTTTTTTCTTTGCGGACGACACGGCCATAATAAAAGCCTGTTTGGCTACAGGCTTTGTGCAGATAAATCAGTGGGAGAGGATGTAATCCGTATCGATCAGATTGATCAGGTGGGATCCGATCCTTTGGGTATCGTTGTAGTATTTCAGGTAGTCGGTTCCGGAAGTACCGGATAGTTCATTCTGATTGAGTCTGGTGATGTAGATATCGGTCATGTGGTTGGACAATGAATCGATATTGTCCTTAAGACCCTTAATATCTTTGGACAGCTTCTTTTTGCCGTCTTTGTATGAAGCCAGTACCAGCAGGTAGAGATTGTTGATCAGAGTTCGCATGGCTTCCATCTCCGCCAGCAGTCTGGGTGAGAAGGGTGATTCGCTGCTGGCGAGGTTGTGGGCGTATCTGACGATGTTTTCCGCATAGTCGCCGATCCTTTCCAGATCGGAAATGGCCCGATAGGTGGAAGAAAGATAACTCAGGTCTTTCCGGTTGACTTTTCCCGATTGGGCTACTTTAAGGACCAGGTCGACAAGGTTTTCGTTTAAGAAGTTGAGCTCTTTCTCGTTTTTAGTGAAGTCTTCTTCCCGATCGAAATTCAGCGTCTTGATCATATCGACGGCGATATTGAAATTCTGTATCGCTATATTGGACATGTTTACGATCTCCTGTTTGATCTGATCGACGGCTACGGAAGGCGTGGAGATTATGTTTTCATTGACATAGTAGAAGTGTTCGCCGCTGTTGTCGGTCGGTTCATCGGCTATCAGTTTTTCCGTCAGACCGACGAGTTTTTCCGTAAAGGGAAGAACGATCAGCACGGAAGCGATATTGAAGATGGTATGGAACATCGCCAGCTGCGTATGGGGAACATTGGGGAACATATTCGCAAGCAGTATTCCGTAGTTGATCTTTCCACCACTGAATAAGGAAAGGATGATGTCACTGAGATAGACAAGGACAACGCCGCCGATATTAAAAATCAATTGTAAAAGAGATGTCCTTTTGGCGTTGACGCTTTCGGCTTTGGCTCCGGCTAAAACACCGGTCAGACAGGTACCGACATTGGCACCCAGAGTCAGATAGATGCCTTGCGAGATATTAACTAAGCCGGCGGCGACCATCGTAATGGAGATGGAAGTCATGGCTGAAGAACTTTGAATGATGGCGGTCAAAACAGCACCGATGATGATCAGCAGGAAAGATGACTTGAAAGTCGCGATCAGATCCTTGAGCTGGGGATATTGGGAGAAGCCGGACATGGCCGAAGACATCGAACCAAGACCCGCAAAAAGTAAGCCCAGACCGGTCATGACGTTGCCTATGAGTTTGACGTTGTCGTGTTTGGAGAACATTGTGACGAATACTCCCAGTCCGGCTAAAGCGGAGAACAGGACGTTGAAGCTGATCTCTGAGCTTCCCAACATGCCTAAAGCGACCAGCTGGCCGGTCAGGGTCGTGCCGATCTCGGCACCGAAGATGATCGCAGCTGCCTGCATCAGGGAGATGATCTTGGCATTGACAAAACCGATCGCCATGACCGTCGTCGCACTTGAAGACTGAATGACGATGGTTGCAGTGGCGCCGATGAGGACGCCGACGATCTTGTTGTTGGAAACTTTGGCTAATAACTGTTTTAATCTATCGGAACTGGCTGCCTCCAGATTGCTTGACATAATATCGCATCCTGTCAGAAAGATGCCGATTCCCGCAAGAAGTTGAAGAAAACCGATAAAGATATTGAAGTTTTCCATAGTAAACTCCTTCCAAACAAATTTATATCACGAAAAGCGAAAGAAAGACAGAATTAAGATAGGGTGTTTGATATGTTACAATGAGGATGGGCATAGGAAGTTCCTTTTCTCTTTCAGAATTTACTTCCCGCCCGTTTTTAATAAGAAGGGGAGGATAAAAGCCATGAATGATCTGTCTGTCTTGAAACTGTTTAAGGGCTATATCGGTGAAAAAAGCGATCAGATCCGTAAAGAAGGACTGAAATATGGTCTGCTTATTTCCGACAGTGCTTCGGATGAAGTTTTTGCCCAAGCCGTCAAGCTCTATGGCAAAGATGGTGAAAAATGGAATCAGTCCTTCCATAAATCCTGGCACAAGGTAGCGAGTGCTCCGATCGAAGAACTGGTCTATGAACAGCTGATCAATTATCTGACGACCTATGGCTTTGAAGATCTGGGTATCTTTTCCCATGAAGCGGTCTATGTGCCTAAAGAGAAACTTGAGATACCCGAACTGAAGGAAGATATCAAACTGATATCCATCAGAGCTTATACGGAAGAAGAAGTTAAGGATAAACTGATGAGTCTGCTAAGCAGCGGGATCTCTTTATCCAAAGATACGATCAGCTGTATCGTCGATCTTTCAGCTTTGATCGATAAGGATCGCCTTGAAGAAGTTAAAAACAGAGAAGCCAGGATCGCCTTGTATGACGTCTTTTCCATGGCTCCTGAAGATCCTGACGAATTTCTGCGCTTTGTCATCTATAAGACCAGCGGCAGCACTTTAAAGATCCAGGATGATGAAACGATCGTTGCTCTAAAGACTGTTTCCCGTAAAGCATTGCTGGAACTGTTTGACAGGTATCTCAGGGAAGAAAAAGAGAAAAAGCTCAGAAGACTGGCATCCATCTTCTATCGAAACAAGAGACTGTTTCTGGCGATGAAGACGGCTTCTCCTGATGGCTTATCCGTGATGTCGGATCTTTATTATCGGATCAAAGAGATTTTAAAGAGTGAAGAAGATGAGGTCAAAGAAGTCAATCATCTGATCAACCGGATCAGAAAAATGGCTGTTGAATATCATCAGCCGTTGGCGTTAAATAAGCTTGATCGTCTGACTGCACCATCTACTTTCATCAGTGAAGAAGAACTAAAGAGTGCCTTAAACAGGATCACTGTTTATCGGCAGATCAGGATCCTGAATGGTCTTCTTTATGCCCTGGATAAAAACAAGTCCATCGTCTATAAGATCCGCAATGGCAAGTCTTTCGCTACGGAAAGGGACCTTCTTGATGAAGAAGGATACAAGCTCATTGAGAAGCGCTGTGAGATCGTCAAGCAGCATCTCTATGACAGATTAAGACCTCAGCTTAAAGACAAGAAAGTGTATCTGCCCGAGGATCTTTCCTATAAGGCTCCGACTTCGGAAAAACAGTTCGTCGGCAATTTCCCCTGCGGTTCAGCCTTTAAATGTGACTGCGACAGTGACGTGATAGTCGGTATCCATTGGACCAATCTCAAAGCGGAAGATGGCGATACGCGGGTCGACCTCGATCTGCATATGCAGAATCTGAATATGTCCTTTGGCTGGAACAGTGCCTATCGGGATAATGAAAGCGAGATCTATTATTCCGGTGATATGACCGATGCCCCGGCTCCTACAGGGGCCAGTGAGCTCTTCTATATCAGCAAGAGGGCGGAAGATGCTTTCATGTTCAGTGTCAATAACTATACCGACAACACGGAAAAGATAGCTTTTGAGGTCGTTATAGCTAAAGCTGATGCTTCTATCGATCCGCAGAATATCGATGAAAACTACGTTCTCGATCCAAACGATATCATCGCTGCCATTCCTATGGAGATGGCAAGCGATCAGGATCTGATGCGCATGGGTTTTATCTATTTTGAAAATAATGAGATCAGGATGGTCTTCGACAGTTTCAACGGTGGTCGATCGATCATCTCCCGCAACGACGATCCCGTCTTCTATAACACCTTTAACTACATCAGACGATATCAGAAGACGTCTTTGTCGCTGGAAGAACTGTTTAAGGAATGTGGAGTATGCTTCGCTGAAAAAGAGGAAGCCGACTATGATCTTTCGCTTGAGGCTTTAAACAAAGATACCATCATCGCGATCTTTAATCCGGATAAATAAGCTTATATTGATCAAATACAATATCGTGATAAAGGGGATACGGCTGTATCTTCTTTTATTTGATGCTTGATAGGCAAATAGATATTAGCTAAAATGCAGCTAATGATCATTAGCCTAGGATGGATGATCATTAAAAGGGAGGTAAAAGATCATGTTGAATGGAGATCTTACAAAATGGCTTGATTTTCTGGCAATCGTTTCCTTTGCGTTTGCGGTTTTCAATATTGCCGAAGGAAGATGGCTTCCTTGTGCGATCCTGCTTGGGGCGGGGACGATCATTGAAGCACAATCCGCTTATTTGAAAAAAACGAAGATAATTAAGTGTTAGTCAAAGTGATGACCTCAGAGTCTCATTTTTTTCTTTTTTTGATATCTTCTGTCTTATTCAACTTTTAGTTAGAATAGAGGTATAGGTAAGAGAAATGCTTCGCAACATTATTTTCGATATGGGAGGCGTATTGTTCAGATACGATCCGCCGCATTTTATCAGAAAAGCCGGGATAGAAGATGAGAGTGATCTCAAGCTTCTTCTGGATAATATTTATTTTTCTAAAGGCTGGAAAAAGCTTGATCTGGGGGAATTTGAAGAACAGGATGTTTATGAACAGACTGTTGAAAAACTTCCTTCACATCTGCACGATATCGCCCACCAGCTGATCTTCAACTGGCATGACGATCTGGAGCCGATAGAAGGAATGGCACAACTTATTCGTCTGTGCAAGGAAAAGGGTCTCAAGATCTACCTGCTTTCCAATGCCAGCAGGCTGCAGGCAAATTATTGGGGAAGAGTTCCGGGCAGTGAATACTTCGATGGAACTGTCGTTTCGGCTTTTGAAAAGATGGTCAAACCTTCACCTGCATTCTTTCAATTACTTCTTGACAGATATGATCTGAAAAAGGAGGAATGTCTGTTTATCGACGATATGGAAAGAAACACCAAAGCGGCTGAAGCTATGGGTATCAGAAGTTTCCTGTTTGAAAACGATGTTGAAGGATTGAAACGGTTCATTCTTAATAATTTGGATCAATAGTAAAAGGTCGTCGGTTAAGCCGTTTTATATGCCATAAAAGAAGAGCTTTTTTGGACAGAACCCGACAGAAAATGACAGGATTGTTTTCTTTTGAAAAAATATGATGTTTTTTCCAATTAACCTGAATTCCCTGTAGCTCTTTCTAGCTACATATACCACTAAGTTTGCTCAACATTAATTTTTTATCGTAAAACGCTTATATTTCAGGCGTTTTTTATGATGCTGTATCCAAACTGATCGTGATTTGGGTTATAAT
>JAFRIG010000033.1 GCA_017432895.1 Erysipelotrichaceae bacterium
TTAATGTTTTACCTGACTGGTGTTTAGCAATCAGAACCACATACATTAACTTTTCAAAGAACTACTTATATTTTGCCATGTGTAGCGGTTCATCCAAAGAAGCTAAAGACTTCTTGGTTTTCCCGCAGAAATTATATAAAAAGAATGGAAGAAAGAATATTGGTAAACGGCAAGACTTATGAACTTATAAAACTCCTGGGACATGGCAAAGGTGGCTATTCCTATCTGGCCCTTTGCGATGGCTTTCAAGTCGTTTTGAAACAGATCCATCACGAACCCTGCGACTACTACAGTTTCGGTGATAAGTTTCAAAGTGAACTATTCGACTATCAAAGATTAAAGGATGCGAATATAAAGATCCCCGAACTCATTGATCATGACAAAGAAAAGGAGATCATCATCAAGGAGTATATTGAAGGAAAGACCATCTTTGAAATGATAGAAGAAGGTTTATCCGTAAATGAATATCTTCCTCAAGTTAGAATTATGGCTGAACAGGCCAAAGAAAAGAATCTGAATATCGACTACTTCCCGACCAACTTCGTCGTCAAAGATGAACTGCTCTATTATATCGATTATGAATGTAATGAGTATATGGAAGAGTGGAGTTTCGACAAGTGGGGAATAAAATACTGGTCCTATACAAGAGAGTTTGAAGATCATCTGAAGGAGAAAAACCAACGATCTACTATCTGATCGCGTTTATATATTCGGCCATCATTTTTTATCTCAGCTATCGGCTGGCCATCATCATCCATGAGACGGGTCATTTGGTCTTAGGCAAACTGACGGGGTACTCTTTTGTCTCCTATCGGATCGGTTCCTTTTTGTTTAAGATCGAAGAGGGAAAGCTGAAGGTGTCACGTTTTGCGATAAAGGGTACTGCCGGTCAGTGTGCGATGCTTCCGCCGAAGGACGTCGAAGATAAAGATGTAGATATCGTTCCTTATTATCTGGGCGGAGTTCTGTTTAACCTGATAACGGGACTGATCCTGATTCCTTTGTTTTTCCTGTGCGACAACATCTTTGTGAAGATCATCATCTATATGCTGGGAGCCATATCTTTGGCCATGGTTTTTCTCAACCTGTATCCGCAGAAGATCATGATGCCCAATGACGGCTATTGTGTCAAGCTGGCCCGCAAAAACCAGGAAGATCACGATGAACTGGTGAGGATGCTCAGGATCGAAGGTGACCGGGAACACAGACTCAGGCAGATGGATGAAAACTATTTCGTCTACAGCGAAGAAGGGGAACTTAGCGTTTCAGGCAAGCTGATGGCCGCTTTACGCTATGAGGATATGCACGAATTCGAAAAGGCGGAAGAGCTTTTAAGAGAAAGTGCCGACAAGGAAAAGAGCACGATCAAGTATCATCGATTAGAAGCGGCTTGTGAACTGCTGTTTTGTCTGATCATGAACAATAGAGACGGCGTTGAGATCGAAAAGCTTTATGACGAAGAGCTGCAAAAATATCTGGATACGACCAAAAAATATCTGGCCGGTAAAAGAAGAGTCCTCTATGCCTATCAGCTGCTTTATAAAAAGAATGAGGAAGAAGCTGAAAAGGAATATCAGGAAGCATTAAGACTTTTAAGAGACAACACTTCCAGAAACGACAGGATCATGGAAGAAGAGCTGCTAAAAGAAATAAAAAACAGATCATAGATCTGTCTAGACAAAGAATGCCATACCGATGATCCCGGGACCGGTGTGACAGCCGATGACGGGTCCGATATTCAAGGTATATACTTCTGCTTCGGGATGATGCAGAAGTATTTTTTCTTTTACGTCTTTAGTTTCATCAGGACAGTTGCCATGGCCGATGATGATACTCTTGCATTTATCGCTGTTCCAGTTGCTGTCGATCTTCTTTAAAAGAAGAGCGATGGCCGAATGCCTTCCTCTGGTCTTGGCAGCCACATAGAGTTTTCCTTCTTCGTTTAAGGAAAGCACGGGCTTGATCTGCAAAGTGGAAGCGATCGCTGCTGCGGCCGGGGTGATGCGACCACCCTTAAGCAGATAAGTCATCTCATCCAGTGTGAACCAGTGGGCGACTTTAGTCTTATTTTCTTCCAGCCATTTCACCAATTCATCATAATCACAGCCGTTGACCTGTTTTCTTACCGCTTCGCCTACCAGTAAAGCCTGGCCTAAAGAGGCACAAAGAGAATCGACGAGCGTGATCTTTCTTTCCGGATACTTGTCCTTCAAACCATTTAAGACCAGCCTGGCCGTATTGCAGGTGGAAGAAAGACCGGAAGAGAAGCAGATATAGATGAGATCCTTGCCTTCTTCCAGACACTCCTTGAAAGTCTGGTAGTAGGTATCAGGAGCGATAGAACTGGTCTTGACGTCGCTTTCAGGCTTCAACATCTCATAGAAAGCACGATGATCGATGTTGCCACCGGGTCCGAAAGTATAAGAAACCCCATCGAAAAGGATCTCCATGGGGATAACTTTCAAATCGGGTAATCTTTCTATATCCTGCGGCGAGAAATCCGCGGTAGCGTCGGTAAAAATCTGATACATGTGCAACATCACAACTATACCCGTTTTTAGGGATTAATGCAAACAAGCGGTACAAGTTTCACCGAAATTTTACAATTCCCCTCCAATGAGAAAATCAGAGAATATAATGTTGGTAATGGAAAAATCAAGAAGAGAAGCTTTCAAAGATTCACTCAATATCCTGCCCGGCTATGTGGTCCTGGGCATCGGTTTTGGTGTATTGATGAACTCACGTGGTTTCGGAATTCTCCACAGTCTTCTGGCTTCGCTGTTCATCTATGCCGGCTCTTTGCAATACGTGGGTGCCGATCTTTTAAGTTCGTCGGCTTCGATCATCACGACTTTCATAATGAGTATCATGGTCAACATCCGTCATCTGTTCTACGGGATCGGGATGCTGAAGGAATACAAGAGTCTGAAATGGGGAAAGATCTACGACATCTTCGCTTTGACCGATGAGACCTTTTCCATTGCCTGCAACAAGGATCTGACGGACCTTGATAAGGAGACTTATTATTTCTATCTTTCGCTGTTTGATCACTGCTGGTGGGTAGGAGGCTCTTTGATCGGGGCGATACTTGGCGACATCCTGCCTTTCGATTATACGGGCATCGATTTCTCCATGACGGCCTTGTTTGTATGCATCGTCTTAAGTCAATGGGAAAAAAGTGACGACCATCTGCCGGTCATCCTTTCCTTCGCGATCTCGATCATCTGTCTAGTAGTCTTCGGTCGTGAAGATTTCCTGCTTCCGGCGATGGCTTTGATCATCGTGATGCTTTTTGTTTTAAGAAAGACAAGAGGTGAAGAAGATGTATAGCTACTTCTTGATAGCAGCCATGGCCTTAACGACGATGGCCATCCGTTTTCTGCCTTTTGTTTTGTTCAAGGAAAAGACCCCGGCTTTCATCATGTATCTGGGAAAGATACTCCCATACTGTACCATGGCGATGCTGGTGGTGTTCTGCCTGAAAGATGTGAACATTACATCACTCTCCGGTTTCATGCCGGAGATGATCGCTGTAATGGCAGTCATCCTCCTGCATAAATGGAAGCACAACACCAGCCTGTCGATCGTGGTTGGTACTGTGATCTACATGTTTCTAGTCCAAAGGATCTTTCGATAGTGAGATCATAAAAAATAAATGAATATATCATCGGATATCACAGGACATCCTTTGTTTATATAGGGATAAAATTATTTAGAAAAATATCTAAATAGGTATTGTATATCAATAAACTGTCATGTATAATCTATTTAGAAAATATTCTAAATAGTTGAGGTAACTTATGGGTTATGGTGAAACATTCAAGGCACTGTCCGATCCGATCAGAAGACAGATCCTGACGATGCTGAAAAAAGGGAGGATGTCGGCCGGCGATATCAGTTCTCATTTCGATATATCGCAGGCGAGCGTCTCTTATCATCTAAAACTGCTCAAGGAGGCGGATCTGATCTTTGAGGAAAAGGAAAAGAACTTTATTTATTATTCATTAAATGCCAGTGTGATCGAAGAGGTCATGCTGTGGCTGAGCGATCTGAAAGGAGACAGGCAATGACAAGATTCAAGGAAGAAAAAGGATATATCATTCTGACGGCACTTATAAGTCTGCTTCCTTTTGTGCTGGGTCTGTTTCTGAAGAATTCTTTGCCTGAACAGGTCCCCGTTCATTTTGATTTCAACGGTGACGCCGATCGTTATGCTTCTTTAAGAGAGATGCAGCTGATGTTCCTGTTTTTGCCTTTGATCCACCTGTTTGCCGCTTTCATCACCGCCACTGATCCCAAAAACAGAAATGTCTCGCCCAAGATCTATCATCTGTTATTGTGGATCGTACCATGCCTCAGCTTTGTTTTGGCCTATGTCATCTATGGCAAGGCTCTAGGCAGAAACATCGATGTCACGACAGTCATGATCATCCTTATGGCCTTCATCTATCTGATCATGGGCAATTATCTGCCTAAAACCAGACAGAATCATACCGTCGGGATCAAGATCCCCTGGACTTTGAGCGATCAGGACAACTGGGACAAAACACATCGGCTGACCGGCTATCTGTGGATGGTGTGCGGAGCCTTGATGCTGCCGCTAGTCTTCCTAGAAAGAAAACAGTCTTTTGTACTCCTGCTTATAATCGTAGCCATCTCCGGCTTCGTGCCTTATCTTTATTCCTTTCTGCTTTATCGGCAAAAGGAAGAAAACCGTTAAGTATGAGACCTCACTGAGGTCTTTTTATATTAGGTATGAGATAATGAAATAAAGATAAGAACAGTAATGTCTATGATCTGTTAAGGAGATTCACATGCCATCAAAGAAGAAAAGAAAATTCACCGATGAAGAAGCCCTGGAAATGGCGGATGTCATGGTCGCATTGGCTACAATCTATAGTCCGCTCCACGCCGATGATCTATGCGACAAGGCTTTGCACTACTTCCCGGATAAATGCGCTCATTTTAATGAAGAAGATCTGTTTGTGATCATCAGCGGCCTGGCTATGACCGGTCAATTCATCAAAGATAAAAACGATATCGTCTGGATGATCCCTGAAGAAGAACTGAAGGAAATATTTGATATCAATGTCTTAGACGAGATCTATAAAAACGGCGAGGATAAGGAATTTGAAGATCCCAAGCAGATCCTGGCTTATGCGGACCTGTTTAAAACTGAGGGTATCAAGGAATTTGATGAGCTGCGGGCCTTTGTCAAATCTTTGAAATTCAAAAGAGGCACCACCGCGCAAGAGGCCTTCCAGATCATCATCAGCGGCATTTTCTACATGTATGATGACAAAGTCATCATTGAAGAAATTAAGACCCGGGTCAAAGAAGACTTCGATGAGATCGCATTGAGAATGTTGATCATGAACCTGATGTTCGTCTTGCCCCGCGGTTTCCTGCATGGCTATTCTCTTAAGGAACTTGGGAATAAGGTTCTTGATTCTGATTTCTTTGACGATTTTGAAAGTGAGCGTCTGGAAAAGCCCAAAGATTACCGCAAGTATCCGGCCTATTCCTATCGCGAATGTCAGGTCATGGCGAAAAAGCTCAAGGAAAGCGGGATCTTTGAAAGACTGTGTTCGGATAATGTCATCGAATTACTGGTGGATGGTCAAGAGGTCTTTGCGCAGCTTTTGGGCTATTACAACAAGGATTACGATATCGTGATCTATGGTGATCGCAAGAGACTGGAATACAATTATCACTTCATGTTAAGTGATCCGGATGATTATCCGGATGTCGTATGTCGGGTCAATTATTGTGAAGTGTTTCTGAATGATGCCCAAGGTTTTATGACCGATGATATCAAAGCGTCCTTGAAAAAACGCAATTACGATCAAATGCCTTTGATCATTGAAATGGATCGTCTGGAAGGTCCCATCCTGCCCGACAATAAAGGCTGTCGCATGATCGGAGCCGTCCTTAAGCAGCTCTTGGAGATCAACGAAGAGTTCGGTGACGAACTGAAGGATATGTGTCAGGAGGGCAATTCTTATCTGATCCTGCAGTTCTATCTGGATGATGAGGGGATCGCAACCGGTTCCTATTCCTATCTGGAACTGGGTGACCCGGTCATTCCTTTTGAACTGGACAAAGCTACACCGAGAAAGATCAAGGCCCGCCGTCGGATCGAACTGGGTATCGGTATCTATACGTTACCTTTAGGAGCGGAAAAAGAGCTGTCTTATCTGACTATCCTTTATGATGCCGGCAACGATCTGATCGTCAATTTCAACATATGTTTCGAATCGGAAATGACGGGTATCAAGGATCGGGTGATCGATCAGCTTGAAGAGATGGGCGTTAGACCTAAAGAGATCTTTTTCAATAACGATTTCGCTTATGATGTCTTTGATGAATTATTCGACATCTATAAGATCGAACCTGACTTCGTGACCGATCCGGAAAAGCTCAATGAGATCTATGAAGATCTTATGGATCACGCCGACCTGTTCTCTAAAGAGATCCTGGTCAGTTAAAAAAAGCGCCATATGGCGCTGATAATAGCGGCAGTTATGCTGCCTTTTTATTTTGTTTCACAGGCGATGACGACGCCTCTTCTTTCCATGTAGTAGCCGCATAGACCTCTGGTCGCAAAGATCTTAATATCGGCAGCGGGATATTCGCTGTGCACGAGATCCCTGAGCTTTTGCGCAGCCTCTTCATTCTCAACGTGGGTGATGATGGCCTTGCCGCCGACATAGCCGGCCTTTTTCATATCGTTGAACAGAGTCTGCAGACTCTTTTTTTCGCCGCGGACTTTGGAAGTGACGGCGATCGTGCCTTCGGCTGTCGCAGTGCCGTTGATAGCGATATTGAGGACGCCCAGAGCAGCCGCAACCGTCTTGTTTACCCGGCCATTCTGAGCCAGGTTGTGGATGGAGAAAAAAGAGAAGAAGAGCCTTGAATTATGGACGTAGGCTCTGATCTTTTCATCGACTTCTTCGAAAGAAAGACCTTTATTGATCAGATCCTTGAGTTCGTGTAGAGCCAGTACTTCTTCGGCACCGGTGGAAAGTGAATCGATGATGGAGATCTTAACATTCGGATTTTTTTCTTTGAACATTTCCGCGGCCGACAAGGCGCTGTTGTAGGAACCGGAAAGAGCACTGGTGACGGTCATGACAAAGATCTCGTCAGCTCCTTCATAGGCCTGCAGCCACAGATCGATAGGCGGGCAGGAGGTATAGGAGCGTCCCTTATACTTTTCCAGATAGTCCAGCATATTCTTGAGATCCAATGAATCGTCATCAAGAAAACTTCTTTCATCGGTATAGATGGTCAAAGGTACAGTCTTGAAATCTTCAAAGTCGAGCGTATAGAGATCGCAGGATGAATCGGCAATGATCCTCATTATGAAAACACCTCCTTACTGCACAGTAAAATTGTATGAATTATTCTCTCGTGTTAAAATTAACAAAAAGCAGGAAACTGTCACAAAAAAGACAGTAATCGCTTAAGTGTAACATTTATGAAAATCAACACGACGCAAAACAGCAGGACCATCCCCACCCGTATGAAGATCACGGAAGCCATCCTGGATAAGCTGGAAGAAAAGGAGTTCAATAAGATCTCCGTTACGGAAGTCATTCGTAAAGCCGGCGTATCAAGGATGTCTTTCTATCGCTACTATGAGAATCTTTACGATGCCCTGTGCGATTATCTCAACATCATCGTCAACGGCTATATGATCGAAGGCGGCGAGATCGATGATCCCGGGGTCTATATGCAGCTGGATCACATCGAATTCTCTTTGAATTATTTTGACCGCTACGTCCGCTATTTCATAACATTGAACAGACATGGCTTATATGCGATATTGATGGATGCGGTCAATGAATACATGATGGCCAACATCTTTCCTCAGAAGCAGCTGCATATGTATGAACTCTATGCCTATGCCGGAGCTCTGCTTAACTCTTTCCTGAAGTGGGAAGAAGATGGCAAAAAAGAAAGTGCCCACAACGTGGCACTAATGATCTACCGGCTATTCAATCACAAAGAAGTTATCTAAAAGTCTCCGCAATTGGAGACTTTGTTTTTAAGTCGTTTCTCTTTCCACCAGCATGCCTTCGATCACGATCGTTTCTTCAGACATCTTATCGCCCGATTCGATCTTTTCCAGCAGTTTCAGACAGGCGGTCGAGGCCATGGTGTCAACATTGCGGTCGACCGAGGTGATGGATGGCGATGAGATCGAGGAATAGATGTTGTTGTCAAAACCGATCACTTTTACTTCATCAGGGATCTTTTTTCCGGCCTTTTTCAAGGCTTTGACGGCGCCATAGGCGACGTTATCCGACATGCAGAACAAGCCATCGATATCCTTCTCTTCAGCTATCAGTGAAGCGACCTTTTTTTCACTCTCTTCGATAGCCATGCCTCTGTAATAAGGGATTTTTTCGACCAGCTTTAAAGGATCTGTTTCAGGAAATCTGTTGAGAATTTCTTCAGTGATCCCGGTCACCCTTCCGTTTTTCTGATAAGAAGGATCGAGTAAAACACTTGGATCGTCAAGGACATTGAATTCTCTGACTAAGATTCTGATCTTTTTGCAGCCTTTAGCTATGAGCAGTTTTCCGGCCTGACGAGAAAGGTCAAGGTCGTTTGAGTAGATCTGGGTGGCCGGCAGTTTTCCGTAATAAGGACGGTCGAGTGCAACGATGGGAACATCGTATTTGATGAACTGATCATCCAACAGTGAACCGTAGCCGAGAAAAATGATCCCGTTGACCTGGTTGGCGACCAGCTGTTTGAAGGCGACCAGTTCCCTTTTGAGATCGGAGGCGGTGTTACAGATGAAAATGGAATAGCCGCGCTTGGAAAAGAAAGTATCGACGATCAGAGCGATCCGGGAATAGAAATCGTTGGATATATCGGGAATGATCAAACCGATCGTGTTGCTTTTTTTGCTGCGCAGCATTTTGGCGCTCTGATTATAGATAAAACCGGTCTCTTCAACATATTTGAGGACTTTTTCTTCAACTTCTTTGGAATAGTATCCGCTCTTATTCAATACTCTGGATACCGTGGAAGGGGCGATCCCGAGCTCTTTGGCGATATCTTTGATCGTTTTCATGCTTAAATTGTATCACAAATAATAAAAAATGTGGAAACGTTTCCATTTTCTATTGACATAGTTCCATTGGTAACTTATCATAAATATGTGGAAACGATTCCATAAAGGATTAAGGATAGTTTCCATCTATTTTTGAAAAATGTGGAAACGTTTCCATAAAAAGGAGAGATCAGAAATGAACAACAAACTTGAAAAATTGCAGGGTTCCTTGATGGAACTGACAGGGAAGATCCAGAGCAACAAGTACATCAGTGCGATTTCTTTTGCGTTGATGTCAAGCATGGGTGTCCTGATTGCCGGCACTGTTTTAAACATTCTGGCAAATTTCCCGCTTACGGCAGTGACAAATTTCCTGGACAGCATCGGATTATTGTCTTTCATGCAGGAAGTTGTCCTGGTATTCCAGCTGACTGCACCGATTACTTGTCTTGTCATCGCTTATAAGATCGCTGAAGCAAACAAAGTTGATGTGATCCAGGTCGCTGTTGCCGCTTTTATGAACTACATGCTGGTGGTTCCTGCGACATTCGCAACTGATGATTATGGACAGTTTTCAGGAAATATTGCTTTCAGTGCCTTGAATTCCGAAAACATGATGACAGCGATCATTGTCGGTATTTTCACCGCTGTTTTGTTCACGTGGGCAGTCAGAAAGAACATTGTCATCAAACTTCCTGATTCCATGCCGGCATTCGTACAAGTTGCATTAAGCTCGATACCGGCTGCCATGATCACGGTCGTGCCTTTTATTGTGATCCGTTATCTGTTTGCCCAGACTCCGTTTGTTTCTTTGCCGGGCTTTATCTATGGAATCATCGCCGCACCTTTGATGAGTGTCGGAAACAGCCTTGGAGGACATCTTTTGTTCTTATTCTTAAACAACCTGGTATGGTTCTTCGGTATTCATAACGCACCGGTCTCAGCCATTGCCATGCTGGTGACGATGCCTGCTCTGACTGAGAATATTACTGCCGTCATGTCCGGTCAGCCTGCACCGAATGAATTATCGCTGATGACATTCCTGTTTATCATGCAGCTGTTCGGCGGTTCCTGCTCAACGATCGGTCTGGCAATCGATACCGTTTTATTCGCCAAATCCGACAGATATAAGGCACAGGGCAAGGTTCAGCTGGTTCCATCTCTGTTCAATGTCATGGAACCGATCGCCTTCGGTATGCCGCTGATCCTCAACCCGATCTTCCTGGTCCCGATGGTTGTCGGTCCGACGATCCTTTATCTGATTTTCTATATAGGTCTGAAACTTGGTCTTTACACAACTCCGATCGCCTTGGTCAACGCCTTCCTTCCGGGCTTCATCCAGAGCTTCTTAATGGGTGGCGGTGTCGGACTGGGCATCTTGTCTATAGTACTGGTGCTGATATCCTGCCTGATCTGGCTGCCGTTCTTACTTGCGGCTGACAAGAATGAACTGAAGATCGAAAAGGAAATGAAAGCTGAATAAACATGAAATTCAACTGCATGATGCATATCGCCTTCTATACGGATAGAATGGACGAAATGATAAAGTTCTATACGGAAAAATTAGGCGCAAGTATCAAAGTCTGCACGAAATACAAACAGTATATCGATCGTGACGACAGGCCTTATTTTCAGAAGATCGCTCAACAGGATCCGGAAAAGGTCTTCAACGTCTATCTGGAGATCGCTCCGGGACAGTTCGTGGAACTGTTTCCGAAGATGCCTGATCAGGCTGACGATGTCGGCTGGAACGAAAGGCTTGGCTACTCTCATTACGCTTTGACGGTCGACGATATTTTTGAAACAAGAAAGACGCTGGAAGAAAGAGGTGTCGTCTTTGACTCCGAGATCTCCAAAGGTCCTTCTCAGACTTATCAGATGTGGATGCATGATCCGGATGGCAATATGTTTGAGATCATGCAGTACACGGAAAATTCCTATCAGGTGAAAGGCCATATCGACTGATATGAAACTGGGTATTATAGGCTCAGGTCTGATCGTCCAGGAATTCTTACCAAGGCTCATTGGGCTGGATGGCATGGAAGTCCTTGCCATCCAGGGAGCACCCGGCTCAAAGCAGCAGATCGAAAAGCTGTGTGAAGAAAACAACATTCCGCATGCGCTGATCGATTTTGAAGAGCTATGCCAGCTGGAAATCGATACCGTCTATGTGGCGGTACCAAATTTCTTACATTTCGATTACTGTAAGAAAGCATTGGAAAAGGGTCTGAATGTCATCGTGGAAAAGCCGATGACATCAAACGCAACGGAAGCGAAGATCCTAAAACAGATCGCGATGGAAAAGGAATGTTTCCTGTTTGAAGCGGTCACTACGTTATATTTTGCTGGTTATCAAAAGATAAAGGAATGGTTGCCTGAAATAGGAACTGTCAAACTTGTCAAATGCAACTACTCGCAATATTCGCGCAGATACGATGCCTTCAGAAACGGGGAAGTACTTCCGGCCTTTGACCCCAACAAATCAGGTGGAGCTTTGATGGATCTTAACCTCTACAACCTCCACTTTGTGATGGGTCTGTTTGGCAAACCTGAGGAAGTAAAATACTATGCGAATATCGAAAGAGGCATCGATACTTCGGGAACTCTGATCCTGAATTACGAAGGCTTTATCGCCGAGTGTACGGCAGCCAAAGACTGCAGTGCACCCTACAGTTTCGTGATCCAGGGAACAAACGGTTATATCAAAACAGCCTTTCCGCCGAATCTCATCGGCAAGATCACTTTGCATAAGAACGATGGAAGTGAAAAGGAATATGACGACGGCATGTTTATGAACAGGCTGATCCCGGAATTCAACTATTTCATCAGTTGCATCGAAAGAAACGATCTGGAAGCTTGTCTGAAGAAACTGGATGAATCGATCACGGTCAGTGAGATACAGACAGAAGCCAGACTTAATGCAGGGATCATCTTCCCGGCAGATCAGCAAATATTTTAATAACAAGGAGTAAAACCATGAGCATCAGAAAAGATTTTTTATGGGGTGGATCGATTTCGGCTGCCCAGTGCGAAGGAGCCTGGGATGAAGACGGTAGATCGCCTGCCGAAGTGGATTTTGCCCGGGTCGATGATTCCATCGGCTTAAGGAAAGTGATCTATACCGATAAAAACGGTGTCCGGCATGAAGATGTTTTGCCGTGCTGGAATATCGTCAAAAACGGACCGTTAAATAGAGAGACGGACGATACGCATAATTATTCCAACCGTCTGGGTATCGATCATTATCATCGCTACAAGGAAGATCTCTCTCTGTTTGCGGAAATGGGTTTCAAATCACTGAACATGTCGATCTCCTGGGCCAGGATCATGCCTGATGGGATCAAAGGCGGGGTCAATCGGAAAGGTGTCGAGTACTACCGCTCCTATTTTGAAGAATGCAGAAGACTCGGAATCGAACCGATCGTTACTTTATACAAGTATGATCAGCCGGCCTGTCTGGATGACAGATATGAAGGCGGCTGGATCAATAGAGGCATGGTCGATGAATTCGCGACGTTTGCGAAAGTCTGCTTTGAGGAATACAAGGGTATGGTAAAATACTGGATCACTTTCAATGAGATCAATGCGATCGCCTTGTTTGGCAAAATGGATCCTGAAATAGATCAAATGGAAGCTTTCAATATTGAACATCATCTGATGCTGGCAAGTGCCCTGGCAGTAAAAGAAGCCCACGAGATCAGTGATGACTATCTGGTCGCCTGTATGATCAACCAGAATCCCAATTATCCTTATTCCTGCGATCCGGCCGATTCGATGGAAGTGATCGAGAAGGAACAGGAGTCGGTACATTACTACGGCGATACGATGATAAGAGGTCATTATCCTTCCTATGCCAAAAGGATCTGGAGAAAAAGAGGTATCGAGCCAAAGATCTCTGAAGAGGATAAAAAGATCCTGGCGGAAGGCAAAGTCGATTATTACGCTTTCTCCTGTTACGGATCCGGTGTTACTTCAGCCAGCGAGATGAAATCCGATGGCATAACCAACTTGTTCAGTACCATAAAGAACCCTTATCTTAAGACAAGTGAATGGGGCTGGACTATCGACCCCTATTGTCTGAAGATCACCCTTCACAAACTGTATGACAGGTACAATGTCCCTTTGATGATCGTGGAAAACGGTCTGGGGGCCAGAGATGTTTTGACGGAAGATGGCAAAATTCATGATGATTATCGCATCGATTATCTGCGGCAAAATATCAGAGGTATGGTCGAAGCCGTTGAAGATGGCGTAGATCTGCTGGGATATAATTCCTGGGGCTGTATCGATCTGGTAGCCGCTTCTACCGGCCAGGTATCCAAGCGCTATGGTTACATCTATGTCGATATCGATGATCAAGGAAACGGTACCTTAAACCGATACAGGAAGGATTCCTTCTACTGGTATCAAAAAGTAATAAGATCAAATGGCGAAGATCTGGATTAAAACCGGATCCTAAAACATGACTATGTAAAGAAAAGCCTCCGCATTTGGAGGCTTCTACATGGTCGATGTTCTTTCGACAAGAGAACAGGGGACGACTATCCTTTTTTCCGTTTCTTCCTTGCGTATCAGTTTAAGCAGGGTTTCGGCAGCGACATTCCCCAGTTGATTGGGGTATCTTTCGATGGTTGAAAGAGATGGCGAACAGATACGGGACTGCAGCTGGTTGTCGAAACCGAAGACTCTGACATCTCCCGGAATCGACAATTCCATTCTCTTAAGGGCCGCCATTGCGCCGATCGCCTGGTTGTCGCTGGTGCAGATGATACCATCTACCTTGTGCCCTTTATTAAGATATTCCATTAATGCCGTTTCAGCCGTCGAAAGGGAAGAACCTCTTTCCAGCTGAATGATGCTGTCTTCCAAGACAGGCAAGCCGCTTTCCAGCATCGCCTGCTGATATCCTTCGACTCTTTCGGTGAGCACATAAGTCGCCAGATAAGACGAGATGAAGATGATGTTCCTGCAGCCTTTTTCGATCAGTTTTCTGGTCGCCTGATAGATCCCTTTTCTGGGATCGGAAACCACGGCACAAAGATCCATGGAGTTCATCGGCGTCCTGTCTAGCAGCAGGATGGGGATATCTCTTTTGACCAGATCCTTTTCCAGCATCTTCTGACAGGAGATGACGATGATGCCATCTACCTGCATGGAATCCAGTTTTCTGAAATACCTTTTTTCTTTTTCCGGATCGTTGTCGGTATTGCATATGATCAAAGAATAATTATGGGAATCGAAATACTGTTCGATGACGACGGCACTGGATGAAAAGAAGTCGTTGTTGATGTTGGGGATGATGAGTCCAACGGTGTGGGAGGAAGAGGATTTTAAGGAACGGGCGGCATTGTTGGATACGTAACCGTACTTTTCAATGGCATTCAGCACCTTTTCTTCCGTCGCTTTGGAGAATCTTCCCGTTTTGTTGATGACATGGGAAACGGTCGCGGTAGAGACGCCGGCTAGCTTAGCGATGTCGATAATGGAGATGCTTTTCTTTTCCATACAACTGAATTATAGCCCAAAAATGATGATTTTTGAATAAAAAATGATTAAACGATTAACTTTTTTTGAAAAAAGTATTGCAATCAGGGCGGAATAATGCTAGATTATAGATGTGGTTAAACGATAAACCAAACAGGTTTAAGGAGGAAAATATGGACTACAAGAAAACCGCAGCTGAAATCGTAGAGAATATCGGAGGCAAAGAGAATATCGCTTCCTTAACTCACTGTATTACGCGTGTACGCTTTAAATTAAAGGATGATGCCAAGGCTGATGCCGATAAGGTCAAGGCTGTTGATGGTGTCATCAATGTCATCAGACAGGGTGGCCAGTTCCAGGTCGTCATCGGTAACGAAGTCGAAGATGTCTTCAATGCCGTTCAGGATGTTACCGGTATCGTCGGTTCCGCTGTCGATGTAGTTGAAAAAGATGATCTCAAGGTCAAAGGCAAATTCATGGATCAGGTCATCGATCTGGTTACCAATATCTTTACTCCAATCCTGCCGGCTCTGATCGGTGCCGGTATGATCAGATCCTTGCTGATGATTCTGACAAAGTTCTGCGGTCTGGCCACAGACAGCGGCGTCTACATCGTCATCAACGAGATCTACAACGCCATCTTCTCTTATCTGCCGATCTATCTGGCTTATGCGGCAGCCGTCAAGTGGAGATGCAACCCTTACATCGCCGTTGCTGTAGCGATCACGATGTGCTCATCGACTATTCAGTCTCTGGTCTTAGGCGAGAACGGTCTGAAGTTCCTGGGCATTCCGATGTCCATGCAGAGACAGGGTTACGGTTCTTCCGTCATCCCGATCATCGTCACGATCTGGTTCATGTCTTTAGTTGAAAAATATGTCACCAAGATCATTCCCAAGTATGCCAGATACGTTTTAGTTCCGTTATTGACGCTGGTCATCACGGTTCCGGTCATGTTCCTGGTCATCGGTCCTATCACGGCTACTTTACAGAGCTGGATGGGTGCTGCTTATACCGCTTTATACAACCTCAATCCGACCGTCTGTGGTGTCATCCTTGGTGCCGCATGGCAAGTACTGGTCGTCTTCGGTCTTCACTGGGGTATCGTTCCGCTTGGCACATTGAACCTGGCTCAGTATGGCCGTAATACGATCAACGCCGTTACCGGTCCTTCCAACTGGACACAGGCCGGTGCTGCTCTGGGTGTTGCCTTGAGGACCAAGAACCAGCAGTTAAGAGAAACAGCTCTCTCTGCCGGTATCACAGGTGTCTTCGCGATCACCGAACCTTCCATCTACGGTGTCAACCTGCCGTTGAAGAAGCCGTTCTACATCGCTGTCGTCTTTGCGGCTATCGCCGGTGGTATCGCCGGATTCGGTAATGCCGCTGCTTTGGCCGGCGGTCCGGTCGGAATCCTTTCCTTCCCGTTATTCCTTGGTGAAGGCTTCGGATACTTCGTAGTTGCGATGCTGGTGGCGCTGTTTGGTACGGCTATCGCCGTCTACCTGTTCGGTTACGACAAGAAATACGATCAGCAGTAATTCAATCAGATCATTGTAAGCCGGCAGAGATAAATAAAGTCTTATGCCGGCTTTCTTTATATAATTTAAGTAAGGAGATCATAAACCATGTCAAATGTCATTCGCCTGATCAGCGCTTCCAAAACGGAGATCGAAAAAATGAGTCCGATGGAACTTAAAGAATCCATCTTTAAATCAGAATCAAGAGTCATCATGGGCCAGCATCTGCTTTTTGCGGGTCCGGGTGTCGTCAGAGGCGTCACCAACAGCGAACTGATGTTTGCCTGGGGTGCCGATATGGTGATGCTCAACACGATCGATCTTGATAATATGGACAACAATCCGGGTCTGTGTGGACTTTCTTTAAAAGAACTGAAAGCCAGGTGCAACCGTCCGATCGGCGTATATCTGGGCTGCCCCAAAGCCGGAAGTGAAGACGGAGGCAAGAAAGCTCTGTATCGCAGAGAAGGCATGGTCGCCACTAAGGAACATATCCTCAAGTGCAAGGAGATCGGAGCCGATTTCATCGTCTTAGGCGGAAACCCGGGATCAGGGACTTCTTTGAGCGATGTCATCGAATGCACGAAACTGGCTAAGAACCTGCTTGGCGACGACATGATCATCATGGCCGGCAAATGGGAAGACGGTATCAATGAAAAAGTATTAGGCGATCCGACAGCCGACTACGATGTTAAAGATGTCATCAAACAGCTGATCGATGCCGGCGCCGACTGTATCGATATGCCCTGTCCGGGTTCAAGAGGAGGCATCACGGTGGAAGACATCAGAAGTCTTGTCCAATTCGTTCATACCTACAAGCCCGGTACTTTGACGATGTGTTTCCTGGATTCTTCGGTCGAGTGTGCCGATGAAGAGACGATCAGACAGCTTGCGATCCTGATGAAACAGACGGGTGCGGACATCCATGCGATAGGTGACGGTGGATTCGGCGGCTGCACCTGGCCCAAGAACGTCTATCAGCTTTCCGTTTCGATCAAGGGTGAACACTATACCTGGTTCAGAATGGCCAGTACCAACAGATAGGAGTATCAATGAATAAGTTTCCGGAAAATTTCTTATGGGGTGGCGCAACGGCTGCCAATCAGTGTGAAGGTGCCTGGCTGGAAGATGGCAAAGGTCTTTCGACCGTTGATGTGATCCCGTTTGGGCAAGACAGGATGAAGGTAAACCGTGGCCAGCTTAAAATGTTGGAATGTGATGATGATCATTCCTATCCTTCCCATGAAGCCATCGATATGTATCATCACTATAAAGAGGATATCGCTCTGTTTGCGGAAATGGGTTTCAAGGTCTACAGACTTTCCGTTTCCTGGACGAGGATCTTGCCTAATGGCGATGATGAGAAGCCTAATGAAAAGGGGCTGGAATACTACCGCTCTTTGTTTGAAGAATGCCGAAAATACGCTATCGAACCATTGGTTACGATCGATCACTTTGATACGCCGATCGAGCTGATCAAAAAGTACGGCGGCTGGAAGGATCGAAAGATGATCGATGCCTATCTGCATTATTGTCAGATCCTGTTTACCAATTACAAGGATCTGGTAAAGTACTGGATCACCTTCAATGAAATAAACATGCTGCTGCATATGCCTTTCATGGGTGCCGGTATCCTTTATGAAGAGGGAGAAGACAAAGATCAGATCAACTATACGGCCGCCCATTATGAGCTCGTTGCCAGTGCCAAAGCCGTGAAACTGGCGCATCATATCATGCCTGACTGCATGGTCGGATGCATGCTGGCGGCGGGACAGTTCTATCCTTATACCTGCAATCCCGATGATATCTACAAAGGTATGGAAGCCGATAAGGACAACTATTTCTTTATCGATGTTCAGGCTCGTGGAGCTTATCCGGTTTGGGCCTGGAAGCGGATGGAGAAAGCGGGTATTAAGATCGATTGCACGGATGAAGATCTTGAAGCTCTTAAAGAAGGAGTCGTTGATTATGTTTCCTTCTCATATTACTGTTCCAGATGCACATCGGCTGATCCGGAGATCATCAAGAATCACGCCAGAGGCAATGCGGTCTTTGCGGCTGTCGTCAATCCCTATCTGAAGGCTTCGGATTGGGGCTGGCAGATCGATCCGCTGGGATTAAGGATCACGATGAACACTTTATATGACCGTTATCAGAAACCGCTGTTCATCGTCGAAAACGGATTTGGAGCGGTGGATACAGTTGAAGAAGACGGAAGTATCCACGACCCGTATCGTATCGCTTATATGAAGGCCCATATCGAAGCGATGAGAGATGCTGTTAATGAAGACGGTATTCCTCTTTTGGGATATACGTGCTGGGGCTGCATCGACCTGGTGTCAGCATCTACAGGCGAAATGAAGAAACGCTATGGCATGATCTACGTTGATAAAGACGACGAAGGTAACGGCACTTTAAACAGATATAAGAAGGATTCCTTCTACTGGTATAAGAAAGTCATCGAAAGCAATGGGGAGGATCTGGACTAATAATCTGGATCTTCTTCTCTAGAAAACAATACTCAAAAGAAAAAGTATAAAAAGAATAAAGGAAGTAAACTATATGAAACTCGCCATCGGTAACGATCATGTCGCCATCGACATGAAGAATGAGATAAAGGAGTATCTGGAGTCCTTAGGACATGAAGTCATAGATGTAGGTACAAATAGTACAGAAAGATTCAACTATCCCGTATCAGGCTACAAGGTAGCACGTATGGTAGCAGACAAGGAAGTAGATCTGGGTGTATTAATATGTGGAACAGGTGTAGGTATATCACTAAGTGCCAATAAGGTACATGGTATCAGAGCCTGCGTATGTTCTGATCCCTATACCGCTAAACTAAGTAAACAGCACAACAATACCAATATCATCGCCTTCGGTTCCAGAGTCATAGGCATAGAGACAGCCAAGATGATAGTCGATGAATGGTTAAATGCCTCATATGAAGGTGGCAGGCATCAGATCAGAGTGGATATGATCAAGGAGATCGAAGAGACTCAGGATCTCAAAGCTGCCCACGAATAAAGGAAAGGATAATAATATGTCTGAACGTTTATTATGTCCCTCCATGATGTGCGCCAACTATGGACATTTAGCCGATGAGGTAAGAGCCCTTGATGATGCGGGAGCTGATATCTTTCATTGCGACATCATGGATGGGACCTTCGTTCCCAACTTCACCATGGGTGTCATGGATGTGGAGACTATCTCAAGATATACTGACAAGTTAGTGGACTGTCATTTAATGATAGAGAATCCTGCAAGTAAGGTAGACTGGTTCATTAAAGCCGGAGCCGATATCATCTATATCCATCCTGAATCTGAAAGATATGTCGTAAAGACCCTGGCTCATATCAAAGAAATGGGAGCTTATGCCGGAATAGCCGTCAATCCCGATACAAGTGTTTCTTCCATATCTGAGATACTTAATCTTTGTGATTATGTTTTAGTCATGACGGTCAATCCCGGCTTTGCGGGCCAGGGCTTCATCGACTTTACCAAGAAGAAGGTCAAGCAGTTAGTGGAATTAAAGAAGGAATATGGCTTTAAAGTCATGATCGATGGCCACTGTTCGCCAGAAGTCATAGAGGATCTCTCTTCCATGGGAGCCGATGGCTTTATATTAGGATCTTCTGCCTTATTCCGTAAGGGCAAGACCTATAAGCAGCTGATAGATGAATTAAGAGGTGAAAGCCATGAATAGAAGAATAGGTATGATCATTCCTACCACGGATAACTCTTTCTTCTCTGCCTTATCCCATTACTCTGAAGAATATCTTAGTGATAAAGGATATGAACTTCTTTTATGTGACTGTCATAACGACGTTGTAAGAGAGAAACAGTATCTAAGAACATTATCATCTCTATGTTCAGGCATCATCGATGTATCAGGTTTAAGTGAATTAAATGAAGATCTTCTAGACAAAGACTTCCCCCTGGTCTTTGTGGATCGAAGACCTTCATCAAACAGAACAATTCCCTGGACAGGCAACGATGATGAAGCAGCGATGTATGAAGCAACATCCTACTTAATTGATCAAGGCTGTAATAATATCCTTCTTTTACCTGGTTATATAGCCGAGTATCATGAATCTCCAAGGGTAAACGGCTACAAGAAAGCCTTAGAAGATAATGATATCCCTTATGATGAAACATATGTCCTAAACAGAAAAGGACTAAAGTCCTCACAGGAAGAGACCAGAGATATCATCATGGATGTCTTATCCCAAAACAAGAAGATAGATGGTATCATCACATCAAGTGATCGTAGTGCTTTCTCCGTTATGAAAGCTATCGGAGAATTAGGCTACTATGCCCCTGAAGATATCAAGCTCATCTCCTTTGACAACACACCATATTCAACATTATCTTCTCCTTCCATTACTGCCATAGACAGAAATGCGAAGGATATAGCTTATAAGGCATCTGAGATATTACTGAAGCTTATAAACAAAGAAGAAGTAAGTGATACCAACATCATTCCGGTATCGTTGGTGAAGAGGGATTCTACGAGGTAAGAATAAAGATCCTTTCAATAAAATGATGGGATCTTTTTTCATGTAGAATAGACTTATAGAATGATCAGACAAGGAGAGCTAAATGAACATCACGGTCTATCTGGGTTCAAGTCAGGGAAACGATCCTATCTTTAAAGAAGCGGTAACAGAGCTGGGACACTACATCGGTTCCAATGAAAATACTTTGGTCTATGGTGGATCGAAAAACGGCCTGATGGGTGACCTGGCCCAAGCGGTACTGGAAAGCGGCGGAAAGGTCATCGGCGTGGAACCGAAGTTTTTTGTGGAGCGTGGTTTTCTCTATGAGGATATCGATGAACTGATAGTCACCGATAATATGCAGGAACGTAAGGCCAAGATGATCGAACTCGGTGAAGCTTTCATCGCTTTCCCGGGCGGTACCGGTACTTTGGAAGAGATCAGTGAAGTCATGTCGATGGTCTCTTTGAGACATTTGAAGGCTCCCTGCATTTTATATGATCTTAATGGTTATTATGAAGACCTGAAAAGGCAACTACGCAAGATGATCGACTGTGGTCTTTCCAGTAAAGAAAGACAGGAGGGCATCTATTTCGCTTCCGATCTGAATCAGATCAAAGAAATCATCGAAAATAGAGTACAATAGATTCATCAAGAAGGAGACCAAGCTTATGGGTATCGTCGTATTCGGAGCCGTATTCGTGGATATCAAAGGATATCCTCTCGATCAGTATATTCCTTCCGGAAGAAACGTGGGCCGGGTCATTCAGGTCCATGGCGGCGTCAGCCGCAATGTGGCGGAAGATATCGCCAATCTGGAACTGCGTCCTACCTATGTGAGTGTCGTCGATGATACCGGTATCGGTGCCGATGTCGTCGACCGCTTAAGAAGGCACAACGTCAATACCGACTATATAATCAAAACACCTGACGGCCTGGGTACCTGGCTGGCTATTTTCGACAACAATGGCGATGTGGTAGCTTCGATCTCCAAACGTCCCGACCTTTCCAGGATCAGCGAGATCCTCGATGCCTGGGGCGACAAGATCATCTCAGAGGCCGACAGCGTCGTTGTGGAAATAGACATGGAAGAAGAGCTGTTAAATAGGATCTTCGATCTGGCCGATAAATATGGCAAGAAGATCTTTGCGGTCGTTTCCAACATGTCGATCGCTTTGGAAAGAAGAGTTCTTTTGAATCGCGTCGCTTGCATCGTCTGCAACCAGCAGGAAGCTGAGCTGCTGTTCTCGGAAGAATACGACGGCATGACTGTTGAGCAACTGGAAGCAATTCTGGCCGACAAGATCGTCCAGGCTCATATCGATAAGATGGTCATGACCTTAGGTGAAAATGGTGCCGTCTATGCCCAATTGGGTGGGGAAGCCGGTTATTGTCCGCCGCAGAAGGTGGATGTCATCGATACGACCGGTGCCGGTGATTCCTTCTTTGCGGGTATCGCCGTGGGTCTGACTTATGGCAAGACTCTGAAAGAATCCTGCAACATCGGTACACGTCTGGCTTCCGCGGTCATTGCCACCAAAGAAAGCGTCTCACCGCGTTTCAAGCCGGAAGAGTTCGGCTTACAAGCCAAATGATAGATTTCTATATTAAAACTAAACAGGATCTGATCAACGCAATCGAAGAGTATGGCATCATACCCTTCTTTTCTAACGAATTAAAAGGTTTCTCCATTGAGGAAAACTGCGATCCGAAAGTCTACTTTGGTGATGGGGAAGGCGTTTGGGAATGGAAGGGTCCCGTCATTCAGGAGACCCATTGCGCCTATGGCAAGTTCTTTCGCAAGAAGGCAGCCTATGTTTCCGAAAAGTGGTACTACGATCTGGCGAATTACCGTCGGGACGGTTACGACTTCGATGCCCGAGTTTCCGATGGCTTGGCCAACTACAACGAGGAATTTTTGTATAACATCATCGCTTCCCATCATTCCATCCTGTCCAAGACAGCTAAAGCAATTGGCGGTTATGTCAAGACGCATGAGAAAGGCAAGGATGCCTGGGTACCCCGCAAGGGTTTCGATACGACGATCACGGCCTTGCAGATGAAGGGCTATGTGCTGATCAGGGACTTTGATTATGAAGTCGACAAGAATGGCGAATTCTACGGCTGGGGCGTGGCCCGTTATACGACCCCGGAGGAGTATTATCGCAATTTCGCGAAGAAGTGTTATAAAAGGACTCCCGAGGAGTCCTATAAGCGTCTGTTCAGGCAGCTGAAGAAGCTGACCGGAGAAGAAGATTTTCTGATCGAAAAGTTCTTAGGCTAGCGCTTGAATTTTCTGGCGATCTCAAACATTCTGGGATCGACGTGGCAATAGCCCTCAGGATTTTTGATCAGATAGTCCTGATGGTATTCTTCAGCGATCGTAAAGTTGTCTAACGGCAGCATTTCGGTCACGATCGGTTCGTTGTATTTAAGTGAAAGTTCAGTCAATGAACTTTTTATTTGTTCAACATCCTCATCATTAACGTAGTAGATGCCGGTACGGTACTGATGGCCTTCATCGTGTCCTTGCCTATCCAGGATCGTCGGATCGATGATCAGGAAAAACATCTCCAGCAGTTCTTTCAAAGAGATGATGTTTTCATCGTATACGACTTCGACGGTCTCGGATGCCAGAGAGCGGTGAGCCTTGAGGTCCTCATAGGAGGGAGCTTCAATGTCGCTGTTGGCGTAGCCGACTGTCGTCTGAATTACGCCGTTCAATAATGAGAGATAGTGTTCGACGCCCCAGAAACAGCCGCCGGCCAGATAGATCTTTTTCATATTTTTCACTTATCCTTTTAGACAATATGTAAGTACCCACCAGTAGACATGTAGAGTTCGCGGATTTACCGACGATATATACTGTTTATTGGAAGACAAACGATATGTATGCCGGACTTACCGCATACATGAACAGGAGGGATACTTACATATGTCAA